>JAEXBH010000186.1 GCA_023394215.1 Bacillota bacterium
ATAATAACCGGCCCAAATACCGGAGGAAAAACGGTAAGTTTAAAAACTATAGGACTTATTACTCTTATGGCACAGGCAGGACTTTTTGTGCCGTGTGCGGAGTTTTCAAAACTTGCAATATTTGATAATATTTATACTGATATAGGGGACAAGCAAAGTATAGAACTTTCCTTATCGACATTTTCCGCATCAATTTCAAATATAGTAAGGATTTTAAATAATGCAAGTTCAAAATCTTTGGTTTTATTTGATGAGTTGGGTTCTGGTACGGATCCTGCGGAGGGAGCGGCTTTGGCTATGGCAATCATAGACGGGTTGGTAAAGAGAGAATTGGTTTTAGTTGCTACGACCCATTATAGCGAGCTTAAGCTGTATGCTATGACAAGAGAAAATATTCAAAATGCCAGCGTTGAATTTGACGTTGAAAGTTTATCTCCTACATACAGGCTGATAATAGGAAGTCCGGGCAAGTCAAATGCTTTTGAGATTTCTAAGCGTCTTGGACTTGATAAAACTGTAATCGACAATGCACTTTCATATATATCCAAAGAGAATAGGGATTTTGAAAATTTGATTTCCGGTATAGAAGAAGACAGAATCCGTATGGAAGAGGAAACAAGAGAGCTTTTAAGACTTAAGGATGAATATAGGAAGCTTAATGAAAAGCTTAGCCTTGATATTGAAGACAAGAGGAAAAAAGCCCTGGAAGAAGTGGAGAAATCAAAATTTTTGGCGAGGAAGATTCTTGAAGATGCAAAAAAGGAATCTAAGGACTTGTTAAAAATGGCAAAAGCGAATGCTAAGGGCTCGACCAACCAACTTGATAGGGTATATTCAGAAATTACCGATAAGTTTCAGGAGTTTTCGGAAAAGTATGAGGGTAAGGTTAAAGTCAAGAAAAATAATAAAAAACTTGATCTTAAGCTTGGACAAAATGTAAAAATAGTTTCTATGAATGAGATAGGTATTGTTCAAACCCTACCCGATAACAAGGGGGATCTTACTGTACAGGTGGGCATATTGAAGTTTAATTCCAATATTTCCGACATAGAACTTACGGATGAAGATATAAAGAAGGAAAAGCAAAAGACAAGTTATAGAAATATCCTTTCAGAGAAGGCAGGAGAAAATTATAGTAGGGAGCTTGATCTTAGGGGAGAAAATGTTTTGGATGCCATAGGAAAGATTGAGAAATTTTTTGATAATTCGATACTTTTCGGTTTGAAGGAAGTTAACATAATCCACGGTAAGGGGACCGGAGCACTTAGAGCCGGCATAAATGATTATCTTAAGAAATCAAAATATGTAGATAAATACAGGATTGGAGACCTAAAAGAAGGAGGAGCTGGGGTTACTGTAGTAACCTTAAAGTAATATGAATTTAAAAGAAGAAATCGCAAAAATAATTGAAAATCAGGATACAGGCTTAAGTTTTGATGAAGCCTTGTTGAGTATAGAAACACCGCCGAATTCGGATATGGGGGATTTTGCTTTTCCTTGTTTCAGATTGGCAAAGACTATGAGGAAGGCGCCCCAGATGATAGCTTCAGACTTGAGCAAGTCAATTAAGTCTGAATTGTTTAAGGAAGTTAGGGCACTTGGTCCTTACGTAAACTTTTTTGTAGATAGTGAAAAAATAAGCGAGTTTACTCTTAAGGAAATATTTGAAAAGGGCAAAGCTTACGGTTCGTCAGATATTGGTAAGGATAAAAATGTAATTATAGAATATTCATCAACAAATATAGCTAAACCATTTCATATAGGACATATAAGATCAACGGTTATAGGGGACAGCCTAAAGCGAATCCATAAATTTTTAGGTTTTAATGTTACCGGTATAAACTATCTTGGAGATTACGGTACTCAGTTCGGGATTCTTATTTCAGCCTATAAAAAATGGGGAGATGATGCAAAGTTAAATGAAGAGCCTATTAAGGAATTGTTAAATTTATATGTAAGATATAACACTTTAGTTGATGAAAGCAATGATGATTCTCTGATGAATGAAGCAAGATCCTGGTTTAAGAAGCTGGAAGATGCAGATGATGAAGCTTTAAAGATTTGGTCCTGGTTTAAGGAAATAAGCTTAAAGGAATTTAGGAGAGTTTATGAAATTTTAGACATAGATTTTGATTCTTATGACGGGGAATATTATCATTCAAAGTTTGTAGATGATGTTGTTGAAGAAATAAAGTCCAAAAATTTATTGAGAGAATCGGACGGCGCAAGTGTAATCGATTTTGATGATAAGGATATGGCTCCGGCTATTATAATTAAGAGTGACGGTACTTCAACTTATATAGCAAGAGATATAGCAACCGCCATATATAGAAAGAAAACCTATGATTTTCACAAAAATATCTATGTAGTTGCCATTCAACAAAATCTTCACTTCAGACAACTTAAGGAAATTTTGAGGAAGATGGGCTATGAGTGGGCAGATGATTGTACTCACGTTCAATTCGGCATGGTTGGTCTTAAGGATGGAGCTATGTCTACCAGGAAGGGTAAGGTGGTGTTTTTAGAAGATGTTTTAAATAATGCCATAGACAAGACAAGGCAAATTATGGAGGAAAGAAATCCTAATATTGAAAATAAGGATGAAGTTTCAAAAAAAATCGGTATAGGGGCTGTTAAATTCCAAGAATTATTTAATACAAGGATAAAGGACTACACATTTGATTGGGATCAAATTTTGAACTTTGACGGAGAAACCGGACCTTATGTACAATATTCTTATGCAAGAGCCAACTCGATACTTAACAGGTTGGGACTTGAGGTTGATACCGATGTGGATTATTCCCTTCTTTCAAGTAAGGAAGAAAAGGAGTTGATAATGAATCTTTATCAAGCTCCGGAGCAAGTTGTAAATGCCATGAACAAGCTTGAGCCTTCCATAATAACAAGGCACGTTACGGAAACGGCTAAATTATTTAATAAATTTTATAATAGCGTACACATAATGAATTCTGAAGAGGAGTCAAAAAAGGCGAGGATTTTGCTTGTTTATGCGACAAAGGTCGTAATCAAGAATTTATTAGCCTTGCTTGGTATAGAAACTGTAGAAAAAATGTAGGAGGCCTATGAAAGTAATAAAAGATGCACTAAATGTAAATAAGTTGGCATTTACCAGAAGTTTGAAGGCTTTTAAGTATTTGCCCATACTGACTGTAATTATTGTTTTATTTGCTGTAGTTCAGCTAAATGTCAGCTTCCTTTTATATAGGTTGATATCCATTGTTTATATAAGAGGGATAATACTATATGTAATGAATATGGCATTTTTGTCTTGTATATTGTCCGTAGTATTTTCTATAATAACCTATGGTAGGATAAGGGCTAAGGATTTTCATGAAGGTTTTGTAATGTTTTTAAGTCCCTTGCTTAACACCTATTTCTTTATATATTTAATTGAAACACTTATTTCCATAGCTTTTTCAAATATAGAAAATATTGGATTTATAAGCAGGATAATAGCAATAATAATCCTTGCTGTAAAGAGTCCTTTGAATGAAAAAGTTTATATAGGCTCGGAACAGGGGATACAGGCAATAGGGGATTCCATTACTTTTATTAAAGACAATATTGTACCTTGGGCACCTATAGCCATTATATTTGTATTTTTTGAATTTCAATTTAATCTTTACGTAACGATAGCATTTAATATGGAGCTTTTAGTAAATTCCATAGCCTACGGCTTTATAATGGCTTTTGTATATATTTATAAGGGTGAATTGTTTAAGATTTTAAATAATTCCTCAGTCAGAAAAAGAGAGTTTCAGGGTTTATTTTAGGAGCATAGATGGATAGGATAGAGAAATACTTTATTGCAAAAGCCGATAAATTATCATATATAGAGCTTAAAAATAAAAAATCGGATTATAGGGATTTGGGAATAGAAGATATACCCCTTCCTATTATTGTAGATGATCTTATGGACGGTATATCCAAGCAGGATTTTTCAAATAAATTGGAGCTTAAGTATATTGTCGACGGTATGCTTTATAATTTGGCAATAGATAAGGATTTTAAATATAATAGCGATTATGTCACCGTCTTAAACAAAATTTTAAAAGAACCTGAGACATATGCCGTTAAGAGAGGGGTGGACTTTTTATCTCAAAATGAGGATAGGGCCTTGGTCTTTTTCAGAGCCGCTTTTATTTTGAAAGACAGTTATGCCTATGGAGCCTATAATTATGCAAGACTTCTATGGAGGGTTGCACTTGAAGAAAAGTCAAGTTTTGTGGAGCAAAGTATCAGAATTTTAGAGAGAATAATAAGATATGATGAATCTTTTGTTTTGGCATATTATGAACTTGGTGAAATAAATCTTGCCTTGGGAGACTTTATTAAGGCAGATAGTTTTTATAGGAAGAGCTTGCAGTTGGCTGAAGATGAAAATGTTAAGAATGAAATCAGAGAAAAGATAAATTCAATATTTCCGGATGTTGCAGTTGCAAATGCCATATATTATATAAACAGGATGGACTATAACAAGTCCATAGAAATTCTTCTTGATGCAAGAAAAAATTCTTTAAGATATGATATACCTTATTACATAGCGGTTTCTTATGTAAATATGGAGAAATCCGATATGGCGGAAATATATTTTGAGGAGGCCATAGAAAAAGGAGCGGATTTTGCCACTTTATATGTGGACTATACCTATGTTAAATATGTTCTTGGCAAGGATGTAGAAGCTTTGCGGATAGCCGATCAGGCTTTGGAAAAGTATCCTACAGATATTAAGCTTAGATACAATAGGGCAATTATAAACATAGAACTCGGTAAATATGATAAGGCGAACGAGGATTTTGATTTTATATTGGAATATCAAGATTTATCCGATGAACTTTTCAATCAAATAATGATTATAAAGGAAAGTATGAAAAACAGGGGGGCTTGATATGACAATTTATGAACTTCTTGGTGTAAACAGAGGAAAATTTCTTAAAGCATTTTATATAAATTCGTTTAAAGACTCGGCTTTTGTTGATGGGCTTATAGATGAAATAAGTGAAGAGGACAAAGACTTGCTTTTTTTGGAAGTCGGAGACTATTTTCTTTTGGATAAGGATGCTTTATTGGAAGTATTTGAAGAGAATCCTCTTGTAAAATCGCTTGTTTTGGAGGACGAGGGTAAATATTTAGTGGCAATTGAAAAAAATAATATTTATTCTTGACATCCATAAATTTTACTGTATAATAAGAATAACAAAACTTTGATAAAAACAATGAAAAGAAAAGTAAGTCTTCGAAGGCTGTGACAGAGAGCCTGCGTTTGGTGAAAGCGGGAGAGAGATAGGAGATTGAAAATGGTCTTTGAGTTGCAAATCCGATATGTAGGGTATGCCGGGTTCGCCCGTTAAAGCGATAGAGTATGGAAGTACTTGAAGAGGTATCAGGTGTGAGCCTGATATGAAAAAAGGTGGTATCACGAGCTAATCGTCCTTTATGGATGGTTAGCTCTTTTTTATTATTGAGTCTGCAATGTTTTATATTAAAGTTTTAGTAATAATTTTTATAATGGGGGAAATTATGACACTTGAAAAAAACTTAATTGATAGGGTAGTAGATGAAAAACTTGGGACATATCAAAAGATAGCCTTGGAGATACATGATAATCCGGAAGTGAGTAATTATGAATTTTTTGCCTGCAAAATATTATCGGAACAATTAAAGGCTGAAGGATTTGATGTAAAAGTTGACGTTGCAGGTCATAGGACCGGTTTTGATGCAAGATACAGGTCACAAAAATCGGGACCGGTTCTTGTGTTTTACGCTGAATACGATGCTTTGGAAGGTATAGGACATGCTTGCGGACATAACTTATTCGGTACAACATCGGCATTGGCAGCAGTTGGACTTAAGAGCATTATAGATGAGGTTGGGGGTGAAATAAGAGTTTACGGAACTCCGGGCGAGGAAGGTGGAGAAAATGGCTCTGCAAAGGGGAGCTTTGTAAGAGAAGGATTTTTTGATGATGTAGATTTTTCACTGGGAGCCCATCCGGGATACTTACATCGTAAGACAGGGGAATCCTTGGCGAATGATCCGGTAGATATTGAATTTTTCGGCAAATCTTCACATGCTTCAGCTGCACCTGAAAAAGGAATAAACGCCCTTGATGCAATTATACAGGTATATAACAGTGTGAACGCTTTAAGGCAGCATTTACCGCAGGATGTAAGGATACACGGAGTTATTACAAATGGGGGACTTGCACCGAATGTCGTTCCCGAGTATGCAAGTGCAAGATTTTATTTAAGGGCACAATATAGGCCTACACTTAATGAAGTTTATAGGAAGTTTGAAAATATAGTTAAGGGAGCGGCTTTGGCAACAGGTTGCACATATAAGTTCGGACTTTTCCAAAATAGTGTGGATAATACGGTAACAACACCTTTATTTGATGCTTTATATGAGAGAATATTAAATTCTTACGGCTATAAATTTGATGAGAGAGAGGATCTTTTATCAAAGGGTTCGTCGGATGTAGGAAATATAAGCCAGGTTGTACCTGTGATACAGCCGGTTATCAATATCTCAGATAAATATATAGCAGGCCACAGTGAAGAATTTAAGGCTGCTGCAAGAAGTCAAAAAGGGCTTGAATCCATAGGTTTGGGAGCAAAGCTCTTAGCTCATACGGCTTTGGAACTTATACTTGATAAAGAATTGCTCGCTACAATAAAAGAAGAACATAGACAAAGGGTAGAAAAGCAGGGATTATAGAATGATTGAAATAAAAAATTTAAGCAAAACCTTTAATATTGACAAAGCAGAGGTTAAGGCTGTAAAAGATGCAAATTTACAAATCAATGACGGAGAAATATTTGGGGTTATAGGTTATAGCGGAGCAGGCAAGTCTACTCTTGTGAGATGTATAAATCTTCTTGAAAAGCCTACGGAAGGTAGTGTTTTAATTGATGGAGTTGACATTACCCAAATTGACCAAATACAATTGAGATTTTTAAGAAAAAAAATAGGTATGATATTTCAACAGTTCAATCTTTTATCAAGTCTTACGGTTGGACAAAATATAGCTTTTAATCTTAAGGGTCAAAAGCTTTCTAAAAAGTTTATAGATAAAAGAGTTGAAGAATTATTGGATTTTATAGGGATCTCAGATAAAAAGGATGCTTATCCTTCACAATTATCAGGAGGACAAAAGCAGAGAGTTGCTATAGCAAGAGCCTTGGCAAACAATCCTACAATTCTTTTGTGTGATGAGGCTACATCAGCACTTGATCCGCAGACAACAAAGCAAATACTTGATTTGCTTAAGGAATTAAATGAAAGACTCGGTATAACAATAGTTATAATTACTCATGAAATGCAGGTTATAAAGTCAATCTGTGACAGGGTTGCGGTAATGGAAAACGGCAATGTTGTAGAATGTGGAAGCGTATTTGAGGTATTTTCAAACCCTAAAGCAAATATAACAAAGGATTTTATAAAATCAACAAATAATTTAAATCAAGTTAAGGAAAATTTAAGATTAAACGATGACCTTATAAAAATAGGGGAAAATCAAGTGTTGATAAAACTTGACTTCGTTGGACAAAATACAAGAGAAGCCGTTATTTATGAAGTTGCTAAAAAATATGATGTAAGTTTCAATATAGCTTTCGGAAATATGGACCTTATACAAAATCAGATTATAGGTTCCTTAATAATAATTTTAAGCGGAAGTAAGGAAGGCAGAGAAAATGCCATTTTAGAATTTGAAAGAAGGGGAATAAAAGTGGAGGTATTAAAATGACAGAAATACTAAATCAATATCTTCCAAACTTTATGAAATATAGAGAGGAATTTGTAACCAGTCTTGAAGAAACATTGATTATGATGGTGGTTCCGGGGATTTTTATTTTCATATTCGGTCTAATATTGGGAACCACGCTTGTTGTTACAAGAAAGGGAAATATTTTAGAAAATAAATATATATATAAAACTATTGATTTTATTATAAATATATTTAGGGCAATTCCTTTTGTAATACTTATAACTATGTTAATAAGCGTTACTTATTTTGTAATGGGAACCTTCATAGGAGTGAGAGGGGCAATTTTTCCGCTTATAGTAGGAGCAACACCTTTTTTTGTAAGGCAGGTTGACGCAGCCCTATCGGATGTAGACAGGGGAGTTATAGAGGCAGCCGAGTCAATGGGACTTTCGCCTTTTGAAATAATTTACAGGGTTTATTTAAGGGAAAGTATTCCGGGGCTTATAAGATCAGTAACAATCACGACCATAAGCTTGTTGGGACTTACAACTATGGGAGGAGCGGTAGGAGGCGGAGGCATAGGTTCATTTGTTTTAAGATATGGCCATGCCAGAAGATTTCACGATATATCATTTGTATCAGTTATACTTATATTGGTATTTGTAACAATCATTCAAACATTAGGTAATAAATTGGCTGAAAAAGCTAAGCATTAATAAAGGAGAAATTTATATGAAGAAGAAATTATTAGGATTATTATTGGCGATAACGGCACTTTTTGTACTTGCAGCTTGCGGAAACAAGGGATCGGATTCAGGCAAGCAGGAAGCGGATAAGGCTCAGACTGAAAGTGGTAAAAAGGATGAAACGGCAAAGGCGAGTGGAGAAAAGGTTAAGGTTGTAGTAGGTTTAACAGGTACGGACAGTGCGGTTTGGAACTATATAAAAGAAGAGGCGGCTAAGGAAAATATTGAAATTGAGCTTAAATATTTTGATTCTTATAACCTTCCCAATCAAGCTCTAAATGCAGGGGAATTGGACTTAAATGCTTTTCAACATCATTTTTATTTAAATAAGGAAGTTGAGGAACTTGGTTATAAGATTGAGGCTATAGCTGATACCGTTGTTGCACCGCTTGGAATTTATTCAAAACAACTAAAATCACTTGATGAGCTAAAGGATGGTTCAAAGGTTGTTATCCCTGATGATGCCACAAATGGGGGAAGGGCGCTTATACTGTTGGAATCAGCTGGGCTTATTGAAATAGATGATAAGGCCGGAAAGTTGCCTACTATTAAAGATATAACATCAAATCCTAAAAATCTGCAAATCGTAGAACTTGCAGCAACAAATATTCCGCCATCACTTGACGAGGTACCTATAGCTGTAATAAATTCGGGAGTTGCAGTTTCAGCGGGCATAATTCCAAGCCAAGATGCCATTGTTTTAGAAAAATATAGCGAAAAAGAAAACACATATGTAAATGTGATAGCTGCAAGAAGTGCTGAAAAGGATAGACCGGAATTTAAGAAAATTATAGAAATCTACCATACAGATGCAGTAAAGAAAATAATAGAAGAAGATACAAAAGGATCTTCTATACCGGTTTGGAAATAAATAAATTTAGAGCATAAGGGGACACTCTTATGCTCTTTTGCTTGAGAATGTGAGATTTTTTCTGTAAATTAGCCTCCTATAATATTTATATTTTATCATAGAAGGCTTAATTTTAATTTACAGACTTTTTCTTACACTCTCACCTAAAATTTTAAAATAAGTAATATATATTTTATAACTTATAAATATCACTTTTTTCCTTATATAAAATAGCTTGCCTTATATTTTCCTTGGCTTCCTCTTCACTTGTCTGTCTTACTATTTTAAATGGGCTTCCAAAAACAAGAGAATTATCCGGTATTTCCTTGTTTTGTGTGATAAGTGTATTGGCACCTATAATGCAATTTTTACCGATCTTTGCACCATCCAGTATTACAGCCCCCATGCCTATAAGAGTGTTATCGCCTATGGTTGATCCGTGAATTATTGCACGGTGGCCTATGGTTACATAGTCTCCTATCACGGTAGGGTGACCTATTTCTTCGTGTATAACGGCATTATCCTGTATATTTGTGTATTGTCCGATTTTAATAGGGGAGTTTTCGGATCTTACAGTTGCAGAAAACCAAATGCTTGAGCCGCTTCCAAGGGTAACATCTCCTGAAAGAGCTGCGTTGTCGGCTATAAATATGGAATCTTCAATTTTAGGAAATATTCCCTTGTAGTCTCTTATTAAACCC
>JAEXBH010000189.1 GCA_023394215.1 Bacillota bacterium
GTGTAAATGAAAATATTAAGGAAATTATAGAAGTATCAGACGGAAGTTCCGTTGTAGGTTATATTTTCAGCGTAAGCGGTAAAGGCGGCTACGGTGGCGATGTTAACTATATGGTAGGGGTAAGCAAGGAAGGTATAATCCAAGGCTTTACAGTAATATCACATGCTGAAACCAAGGGTTACGGTGCTGCCGTTACTGAAGATACTTTTACAAACGGAGTTAAAGAAGTAAATATTTCAAAGGGTGTTTCTTACGGATCAGGAAATAAGGATACAGGGGAAATACAAGCAATATCAGGAGCAACAAGAACTACCAAGTCTGTAGTAAATGGATTAACTGCTGTTCAATCAAAGATGAGTGAATTGTCAGATTTAATTCAACCTGCAGGAGAAGAAAAGATTCCTTACAATGCTTCATTCTATAAGGAATTATTTGCGGATGCAGACAGCTTCAAGGAAGTTAAGGATCCTATATATGAAAAGAGTTTTATAAGATTAATAGAAGCATATAAGGGTCAAGACAAGCTTGGTTTGATAGCTCAAACTAAGCAAACAGGTTTTGGCGGAGATATAAACCTTCTTACAGGTATAGATAAGGATAAGAACATTGTATCCTTTAAGATTGTTAGCCATTCAGAAAGTCCTGATTACGGTGCTAATATAGAAAGTCAAGTTTATTTGGAAAATATAGTAGGAAAGAGCTTAGCAAGCAATATTAAGCTAAAATCAAAACCTACAAGATCCAAAGACATACTTGTAATATCAGGAGCATCTATAACTTCTGTTGCTATGAAGGATGCTTTAAATGATATAGTTGCAGGTTTGAAAAAATATGATAAGTTAAGTCAAGTAAACAGTGAAGACCTTGATATAGCTAAGATAAATTCAGAGGAACAAGTTGTACCGGCTTATGACCATGTAAAGTTATTTACAGGTATAGATAGGGTTGAAGCTATCGAGGGAGCAAAGTTAAATGCCATAGTTGTAAATATGAGCAAGGCTTTTAGTGGAGATAAGGAAGTCGGAACAATCATAGATTTGAACAACAAGGGATTTGGCGGTGTAATAGAGCTTGGTCTTTTGGTTGATTCAAACGGCGTGGTTAAACAATATGTCCTTTATAAGCACGGCGAATCCGAAGATTACGGAAATAAAATAGAAAAGAAGTCCTATGTTGATAAAATTGTAGGACAAAAGCTTGAGGCATTAAAATCCGATGTCGTTGCAATTTCAGGGGCTACAGTAACTACAGGTGCCATGAATGCAATATTTGATGCTGCACGTGAAGCTTTCAGCAGTTTGGCTAAATAGGAGGGGAATATGAAGATAAAAAATATGTTTACAGATGGTATTTTCAAGAACAACCCTGTATTGGTTCAAACTGTAGGGTTATGTTCAGTATTAGCGGTATCGTCTTCAGTAGAAGGGGCATTGGGTATGTCTGCAGCGGTAATAATAGTATTATTACTTTCAAATATAGTGGTTTCTTTACTTAGAAAGTTAATTCCCGATGAAGTAAGAATCCCTGCCTTCATAGTAATTATAGCTACCTTTGTAACTTTAACAGAAATGCTGATGAAGACTTATATGGAAGGTTTGTATGATACCTTGGGTATATTTTTACCTCTTATAGTAGTAAACTGTATCATATTGGCAAGAGCGGAATCTTTTGCTTCAAAAAACAATGTAGGTTTATCAGCTATAGATGGAATTGCAAACGGCTTAGGATATGGTGTGGTAATAACTATATTGGCTGTTATCAGGGAAGTTTTCGGCAAGGGACAAATTCTTGGTAAGCAAGTTTTACCTGAATCTTTAAATATAGGTATCTTTAACGAAGCTCCATCAGCCTTCATCCTATTAGGATTTTTGGTTGCCTTTGTAACATGGCTTCAAAACAGAAATAAATCAAAGGGGGCATAAGAGATGGATTACGTTAAGATTATTATAGGATCGATTTTTGTAAATAACTTTGTACTTACTCAATTCTTGGGTATATGTCCTACACTTGGTACATCAAAGAAATTTGAAACAGCATTCGGTATGGGTATGGCGGTAACTTTCGTAATAGCCATTGCCTCAATAGTTACAAAGTTAATAAATGATTATGTATTGTTGAAATTCGGCTTGGGATACTTACAAACTATAGCTTTCATATTGGTTATAGCTTCCTTGGTTCAATTCGTGGAAATGTTTTTGAAGAAAACATCTCAAGGTTTATATAATGCACTTGGAGTTTTCCTTCCTCTTATCACTACAAACTGTGTAGTATTAGGGGTTGCTATTTTGAATGTAGACAACGGTTATAATATGTTGCAAACTATAGCAAGCGGTATAGCTGCTCCTATAGGCTTTACTATATCTTTGGTACTTTTATCAACTATAAATGAAAAATATCAAAAAGTAGCTTTAGCAAAATCATACAAGGGTATTCCGATATCATTGTTGGCATTGGGTCTAATGTCCATAGCTTTCTATGGATTTAGAGGCTTAGTATAGGAGGTAGACATGCAAGAAATATTAACACCGGTCATTGTATTAGGTATAATGGGGGCTGTATTTGCAGGAGCCTTGGGAGTTGCATCTCAGGTATTTCATGTCGAAATAGACCCTTTGGAATCAAATATCAGGGCTGTCCTACCAGGAGCAAACTGTGGTGCTTGTGGATTTGCAGGTTGTGACCAATATGCAAATGCCGTTGCGTCAAAGGGGGCACCTACCAATATGTGTTCTGTAGGAGGACCTAATGTAGCTGAACAAATAGCCCTATTAAAGGGTGTGGATAATGAAATGGCGGCAAGGGAAGTTGCTACAGTTTTATGTAGCGGTGACTGCTTTGCAACTAAAAAGACCTTTGATTATGAAGGAAAACCGGATTGTAGGACCCTTAATTTATTGGGTGGAGACAAGTCTTGTGCTTATGGGTGTTTAGGATGCGGAACTTGTAAGGATCAATGTGAATTTGGAGCTATTTCAATAGTTAACGGTATAGCTAAGATAGATAAGGAAAAATGTGTTGCATGTAAAAAATGTATACCGGTATGTCCAAGAAATATTATTAGGCTTACTCCGTATGAAGCTTTAGCCCATATCTACTGTTCAAGTCAAGATTTCGGAAAGGCTGCTAAGGAAAATTGTTCCGTTGGCTGCGTAGGTTGTAGTTTGTGTACAAAACTTGCTCCTGAAAGCTTTGAAATGGAAGGAAAGCTTGCGAGAGTTAAGTATGACAGTTTTGATTTGGAAAAAGCAAGAGCTGCTGCTGCAAAATGTCCTGCAAAATGTATTATAATACATGAAGACAATACAGTAAGTATAGAAGAAGATAAAGTTTTAGAAACAGTTTAATATTGTTTAATTAATTAACGGGTGTCAGATTGGACTGGCATCCGTTTTTATGTAATAAAATTTTTTTTATGGGGTATATAAATAAAATAGGGGGAAGAGGCATTGGATGATAAAATAATATTAACATACGGTATAAAACCTGACAGATATAAAAAATTTAAGGATTTCAGCTTGAAAAAAGGCTTTAGGGTATTGGAGGTAAAAACTGAAGAAAGCAATAATTCGGTTGGAAACCTTCTTGAAGGGATTAAACTTTCCGTAGATAAGGATTTACAGGATATAGATATTGAATTTTTGTTGTTTGCAAATATAAAAGATGATGAACTCTATGGTTTTTTAGGGGAATTAAAGGAAAGGGATTTATATTTTCCAAACAAGGCGGTTTTGACACAAACAAATATAAATTGGACACTTAGGAAACTTCTTATTGAAAATAAGGAAGAGCATATAGTTATGGGTATATACTCAAATCTTAGAAGGGCAATTGCGGTAGGCAATAAGCTTATACAAGAGGGGAGAGGCGATAAAGAACTTAATATTTTGCTTGAAAATGGAAAAAATTATCTTAATCCGAGAGAATTCGATTTTGATGAGTTGAAGTTGGTCTACAATAGTTTAGCCGAAAAAATTAATATTTTAATCGGTAGGTGATAGTATGATAGGTCCGGAAGAAAGAAAGCGAATGGTAAAGAGGAAAAAGAGATTGATAATAAAAAGGAAGAGGAGATTTAGAAAGCTACTTTTTCTTGTTTTTACCATGCTTTTTATCGGACTTATTTTTAAATTTGCAGTATTTGATAAGTTTTTTAAAAGCCATAAATATTATAAGTCAAAAGAATTTAGAGATATTTATATTTCATCGGTTCAAAATCCATCCAACATAGAAAGTTATAGATTGGGAAATAAATTCTTATTAGTAAATCCTTATGAGAACCCTGAGGATTTTGATCCTGAAAATATGGGCGATATTTCTCATTTGCCGGATGAAATTCAGAAGAAAATTATAGCTTATCCTGAAACTTACTCTACCATGATTAGATATAAGG
>JAEXBH010000037.1 GCA_023394215.1 Bacillota bacterium
CTATAGATGCGGATGCTCCGGTATTTAGATGCCCCACCATAGATGAATCTATATACTGCATAGCTATTGTGGAAAGTTGAGCTAAAATTATAGGCAAACTCAGGCTTATAATCATACTTACAGATTCCCTTATATTTAATTTTTTTCCATCCCTTATATCCTTTAGATATTCCATAAAAGCCTGTCCTTTATTTTTATTTAGCAAGATTGTACAATACTTTCATCCCTAAACTCAAATAGGTAATTT
This sequence comes from Bacillota bacterium, assembly GCA_023394215.1. Taxonomy (GTDB): domain Bacteria; phylum Bacillota; class Clostridia; order Tissierellales; family Peptoniphilaceae; genus JAUMWX01. The sequence goes on from JAEXBH010000037.1 coordinate 248, forward strand.
CTCATTTTTCATTAAAAAAGCTTCTGTCCGAGAGACAAAAATAACGTTTTCATTATTGAAGCCTCAAAAATTTTTAGTTATAATTCAAATAGGTATTAATAGGAGAGTTTTATGGATAATTTTAAATTTATTTTAGTATTACTGTTCGGAATTCTTTCCGTTTTGATATTTTTACTGCTGAGAGTCTATAAAGGGGGCATTCCGGGAGTGATATCTAAAACCGTGGCAAGCTTATTTTTTGTTTTAAGCGGCTTATTAGCATCTCTCTTTTCATCAAATCATTTTGACATTAAATCTATGATTGTTGTAGGCTTGATGTTCGGGATGTTGGGAGATATTTGGCTGGATTTAAAGGTCACCTACACCAAGGACATTAAACCCTGGTTATACTCGGGTTTTATTTCCTTTATGCTTGGACATATATTCTATATTACAGCTATTATTTTAAACAGTAAAATGAGTGCCGAATTCATCCTTTTATCGGTAATATCAGGGATAGCCTTAGGATATCTTACCATTTCACTTGAAAGTACTTTCAAGCTTAAATACGGACCTTATAAGAGAATAACATTTATTTATGCTTCAATCCTCTTTTGCACCGCAAGCACTTCCCTAATGGCATGTTTGATAAACGGATTTGAAAATACTATGTTTTTATTCTTTTTCCTGGGCAGCGTATTTTTCCTTATATCTGACCTTATACTTTCAAACACCTACTTCGGACTCAAGAGTAATGACGGTCCGATTTGGATAGTGTCAAATCATATAACCTACTATATAGCCCAATATTTAATTGCTTCATCCATATTATTTTTATAAAATTTTATGGCAAACCCTTATGCTAAAGCAGCATATTGGCTTGCCATATATTTTTAAAATATTTTTCTGAACAACTTAAGTTTTTTATCATCAAAAGGTTTATACCTGAATGGAAAATCAAAAATTTTAAGACTCTTCACAACTCCCTTTTTATGACTTAAAGCATCAAAGCCGTACTTTCCGTGATAATTCCCTATTCCGCTTAAGCCTACGCCTCCAAAAGGAAGATTATGATTTGTAAAATGAATCACCACATCATTTATACAGCCACCCCCGTAAGAAATGGATTTAACAATTTTTTCCTCAACTTCTTTTCTTTCTGTAAATAGGTAACAGGCAAGGGGTTTTTCAAGACTCTTGATTTTTCCTATTACCTCATCCAAATCACTATATTTGATTATAGGAAGCAAGGGTCCGAATATTTCTTCTTTCATTATTTCCTTGTCAAAATCGGAATCGGTAAACACAGTGGGACCTATCTTATTTTCAGCTTCATCCCTTTGTCCTCCTATTACCTTATCCTCTGTAAGTATAAGACTTGATAATCTGTCAAAATGATACCTGCTTATGATCTTGGGATAACTTTTACTCTTAATATCATAGTTTTTTTCAATTTCTTTTTTTAGGTCGCTGATAAAGGCTTCCTTTACCCTCTCATGCACCAAAATATAATCAACTGAAATACAAGTTTGACCCGCATTTAAAAATTTCCCCCAAGCTATCCTCTTAGCAGCTAATTTCAAATCCGCACTTTCATCTATTATACAAGGGCTTTTTCCTCCCAATTCCAAAGAAAAAGGGATCAAATTGTTACTTGCAGCACTCATTACCTTTTTACCCACATTAGGACTGCCGGTAAAAAATATATAATCGTACTTTTGATTTAAAACTTCATCATATTCTTCATCCACATCAATGCAATATATATAATTATCCGGAAAATTCTTGTCAATGATTTCTTTGATTAAATTTGCAACATTTACGCTTGTCCTTGAACATTTGATCATTGCACAGTTTCCGGCTGCAATAGCCGCCACTAAAGGGGCAAGCGTCAAATTAAACGGATAATTCCAAGGCGACATGATTAAAACTGTTCCATACGGCTCACTGTAAACACGATTAACAGAAGGAAAACTTGCAAGATTACCCCAAACCCTTTTTGGCTTGCTCCATTTTTTTACATGCTTTAAAGCTGTGTTTAATTCACCATAAACCATGGCTATTTCTGTCATAAAGCCTTCAGCCTCGGATTTCCCCAAATCCGAATAAAGGGCTTGTAAGATTTTATCTTCATTCTCCTTAATTAAAGCCTTTAACTTCCTTAAGTTATCAATCCTGAAATCTATGCTCTTTGTCTTATTTGTATTAAAAAATTCCTTTTGCCTGTCCAATATATTTTTTACTGAAGTCATATTAACCATCTCCTGAAAGAATTGTAAAGTCCTAATATTTTAATCTCTTATTAGATTTTATAATATAAATATTATTAATTCAATCACAATTAACTCTCATATACTTTTTTTACACTCTCCCTATTTATCCAAATAATACTCCATACGGAAAACATGGCAATGGTACCGCAAATTGTTATACACCACCTATAGTCAATAAGCTCCCCTAAAAATCCTATAAGCAGAGAAAATATGGATGCAGAAAAAGTTATAAACATATTATTAAAGGCATTTACCCTTGCCCTTAAGTTTGACGGTATATAAACTTGGACCGCAGAGCTTCTTATTATAGCACTGTTACTTCCTAAAAATCCGCATATTCCCCTGTTTACAAGCATAAGGGGATAAGAAATCCAAAGAAGACACATATCCATAAATTCATAAGTCTGATAAACAAAAAATGTAAAATAGAACTTCTTTTTCTTTGGAATCTCAACCCTATATTGAAAGGCCCCTCCTATTGATCTTCCTATAAATTCAACAACGGAAAAAAGCGAATACATGGCGGCTGAAAATCCCGGTGTAGACCTGAAAAATGCTATCATTATGGGATAATATCCTTCCGCTACCCCATTTGTTACAGCCATATAGGAAAATATACTCCTAAGTCCTTTTTCTTTCTTTAAATAAGTCACGGCTTCTCTTATATCAGCCCTCCATACTTCAAATGAATAAGCTTGTCTTTTATTTTCGCCTTCCGAAATTTTTATGCAATTTTCCGTAAATGAAGCAAGTATGGAAAAAGCTCCCTGAATAAGCAAAAGCACAGCTACACCCAAAATATCCAACAAGACTGCCGCCAAGGGCATCATTATAATCCTAAGCACAGGATAAAGTGTCGAGGATACCGAATATCCTTTCTGCTCTGCCCCCTTAGGTATAAGATCCGGGAATATACTGGTAAATGCAAGCTGATCTACTGAATTTAATATTGCCAATAAAAAAGATAATATCATATAAGCTATATATGGCAATTTTGCATACATAATCCATAATCCCATAGCTATGTATATAAAACCGTTTAACATATCCCCTATAACTAAAAATTTCTTCCTTGACAGCCTATCCATTATAGGGGCTATTATAAAAGGTATAAAAAGATAGGGTATTGATTGTATAGCCATTACAAGAGCAGCTGCAAAAGGGCTTCCGGTTTCGTCGAATATAAAAAAGGATAAAGCAAATCCTCCTGCTATTGAACCTGCAGAACCTAATGCCGAAGCCGCTATAAGCAAGCTAAAGTTTTTAGTCCATAATTTTACTTTCATAAAAAATCCTCCATATACCAATTGTACATGAAGGATTAAATTTAATAAACATAGGATATTTGGGAAAATTTTTACCATTTAAGCATATTTAATTATATTAAACTTATTTTTTTAGGAAACTCTTTAGACAATTCATACAATTTCTTATACTGTCTCTTCTCCTTATACCACTCTATTATCCATGGAAGGTGAAAGACTAAATATCCGTTTGGAAGCTGATTTTTACACAAATCAAAGCACTTAAAAAGAAGTTTCTCATATTCTTCATTTTTTATATAATCTCTATTTTCTAAGCGATATAAAACTAAACTGCATAAAAAATTTCCAATATCTTCCCTTATTTCACTGTCTCTACTTTTCATAGCCTTATTTATAGCGACCTTAGCCTCTTTAAATTTCCCCAGCTTTTCACAAACTACAGCTAACTTGTGAAGTTCCATCTTTTTTGCCCCTTTAAGTTTTATAAAATACTTATAGGCTTCCTCATAATCTCCTATCTCTATCTTAGTAGAGGCTATATTATAATCCAAAGTCCTCAAAATATCATTACGCCCAAGGGCAAATGCTAAATTTTTAGCAACCTCATATTCTCTATGCATATTGCCAATATCCAACTGGTTACTGTAAGAATTTCCGATAATAAGTTTACTTTTAAGCATAAGATAGGCATATCCCTTTACAGACGCTAAATCATAAGCTTTTTGTAAATATACGAGAGCTGAAGAATAATCCCCTATCCTGTAGCTTTCAAAGCCTGTTCCATAATAAAGATAGGCACAAGGGAAAATTTCAAGAGCTCCTGCAAAATCCCCTTTTATCATTTTATAAATGGCAAGCTGCCTATTATTCATATAATAAAGAAAACTGTCTTCAAGCTCAAGCTTATCTCCAAGGGCAAATTTTTTTAATAAACTTAAATCCAAACCTGCATCTGTAGCCCTATATTTCTCTATATCTTTATCTTTTAAAAGTTCTACCAATCTGTTTATAAAACCCGAAAGAAAATAGGCATAAGAAGACTCTGCCAAAAATTTAGCCTCTTCCTCTAAATCAGTATCAAGCTTTATTCCAAGCTTATCCAGAAGCAAATAAATAATTTCATCTGATGGATAAACACTTCCGCTCTCTATTTTAGAAAGATATGATATGCTGCAAATATTTTTAGCCAATTCTTTTAAGCTGAGCCTTCTTTCTACCCTCTCTCTTTTTATAATCAATCCCTTATAACTTTTCATAAAACCTTCCCAAATCTATTTATCAAGCTCCTCCAAGATTTTTAAAGTATCTTTTACCTGCCAATCTCCTGTGTTACTGAGTTTTTCTAACGGTGCTCCCATGACTACCACTATATACTCCTTATTATTTTTCCTTGCCAAAGTAGCCCAACAAAGTCCGGCTCCATAAGTAGTTCCAGACTTGCCTCCAAGTATGGAAAAACCCCTTTGTTCATAATCTTTGAGTTTATCAAATACCGTACTTTTTATATATATCCCGTTTTCATTAATATTTGTTTTAGATGATACATAATCAGACGATGTAAATATCTCCCTAAAATATTCATTTCCCAGAGCTATCTTCAAAAGCTTTGAAACATCCCTTGCACTTGTATACTGTCCATCATAATCCAATCCCTCAACTGTTGCGTAGTTGGTATTGTCCATGCCAAGTTTATTTGCCTTTTCATTCATTGCAATTATAAAATCTTCCCTGCTTCCGCTTATATTTACAGCCAAAGAATTTGTGGCTTCAGCTCCTGATGCAAGCATCGTTCCGTAAAGCAAATCTCTATAAGTAGTTTTTTCTCCGGGAGAAAATCCTGCCATAGAAGCATTTTTGCTAAGTAAATCATAATAAGTATTTTCATCAATCGGTGCCAAGTCACTAAAATTTTCTACTGATTGAATGGATAAATATGTAGTCATAATTTTGACTAAAGAGGCCGGCATTCTCCTCTCATCTGCATTAACAGAAATCTCTTCCTTATCTTCACTTAAATTATATACATAAATACTCTGAGATTTATACTTATTTTCCGTAGAAAACTTTTTTCCTAAAAAATTAAAAGCAAATAGTAAAATAAAAAGCAAAAATAAACTTTTATAAAATGATTTTTTCACTATACCCTCCTAAACACAATTTTCCTTAATTTTATAAAAGAAATAATATTTAGGCATGGTACTAATATGCAAATCACATAATATTATCCTTAACGTAACCTAAAAGCGTTGCTTCATGAATCATTTCCTGATAATTATTTACATTCAATTTATCATATATGGTACTTAAGTGGTTGGCAAGTGTCCTCAGCGATATATTTAAATAGTCACAAACCTGATTTCTGCTTATACCCCTTGCATACAGATTGATAATATCCTTTTCTCTCTCAGTCAAATCCATATACTTATCTTCTTTAATTTTGAATATTCTGTCTCCTTCAAGTATACTTTCAAGATTTTTTATAAGTATATTTATACTGAGGTCCTTATTTAAAAATCCCGCTGCTCCCAAATCTTTTACTTCTTTCTCAAGTCCGTAATAATCATAGCCTGTTAAAATAACTACCTTCTCATCCTTATTTTGCTCAAGTATAAGACCGGCAAGAGAAAGTCCGTCTATATCCAAAATTTTCTTTATATTTATATCCAATAATATGATGTCAAAAAATTCTCTCTCTATCAAATTTAAAACTGACCTCCTGTCGGTAGGATAATCTATACTTTGAACTTCGCTAACAACTTCAAAATCCAAAAGGCTGTTTTTTAAGCCCTGAGACAATAGTTTATGATCTTCTACCAATAGAATTTTCAAAAATCTCCCTCCCTTTAAGCGGTATGTTTATATAGAATTTTACACCCTCTTCATTTTTTATATTCATTTTACCTCCAAGCAAACTTATATGCCTGTCAATCTGCTTTAAACCCGAAAATCTTCCGCTTCCGTAAAAACTTTCCTTATCAAAATTTCCAACATCATTACTCACAAATATCCTTAAGCTTCTTCCCCTTATATCTATCCTAAGTTCCGCAAAATTTGAATCCGTATGCTTATAAATATTATTAACAAGTTCCTTTACTATCTTAATAAGCAAATTATCATAGGGGCTTTCCAAATATATTTCCTTAAGACAAAAAATATCAAAATTAATATCCTTATTCCTGTAACGATATTCAATCTGCTTTATGACAAACAATATATTTTCATATAAGGAAAGGGAATTGTTAATATTTGGTAATAAACCGTCTATTTTTTCCCTTATATTTGAGATAAGTAAGGATAATTTTTCAGAAACGTCCTCCTGCAAAATCCTTTTTTCATCTATTTCTCTCTTCAAAAATATTATATCCTGCAAAATATCATCATGAAAATAGTCAGCTATTTCCTTATTATACAAGTTCTCATCACCGAGCCTGTTTACAAAGTCCCTATAATCCGTATAGGCTCCCCTAAAACTCAAGTTTCTTATAAACTCAAAAATATTTATTACAAATATTACTCCTAAAGCAATGCTAAAAAGATTAAATACATATCCCCCCATAAGTATAAAAATTTCAAAGATTATAAGGGTAAAAGCCCTACTTTTAATCCCTATATAGTTGACAATAAAAATATTTTGCAACAAATTTTGAATACTTAAAAATATAATTAAAAATCTGAATATATTTGCCGCAATGTTTTCTCTTAAAACAAAAAAATAATAAAATAAAACAAAAACACAAATTGCCCAAGATAAAATCAAAAATATAAATATATTTTTCTTATACTCCATAAAGCCAACTATCCTCTTTCTGTTTCTAAGATAATAAACTATTGGAACTATTATAAAAATCATAATATTTATAAATATATAAAGGCCATTAATAATATTCATTGTTAAAACAAAAAGACTTAAAATCAAATAGAAAGATAAAAATATCCAAATTCCTACTTTATTTTTAAGATAAACTTTCCGATCCAAAATATTTAACCAATTCAAAAGCAAAAAAAGAACACTTGCTATAAGTAACAAAAGCTGTATCGTTGCGGTCAAATCCATGTATTCAAATTCTATAATCCACAAAACCAGGGTTAAAGCTGTAGAAATAACAAGGCTATATAAAATTTCATTTTTAAGCCTGCTTGTGGAAAGGTTCATCAGTTCAACAAAAAATATATTTACAAATGTCAAAACTAAGAATATAGGAGGATTTTTACTCACTCCTAAAAATCTCCAAATGGATAAAATCATAATAATGATATATATAGTTCCCATTATTAATTTGTTAGTTTTTTCCTTCATAGACCCTTCCTAATTTTACTTCTATTTGCCGTACATTTTATAAATTATATACTGTTTAAGTCTTAACGGTAAAATGCCTGAAATCCTCAAAACAAAATTATAAAAAGCCCCGACAGAAGATATCTGCTTAGCCTTCCTGTTTTCCGCCAATTTAAGAATTTTATCGGCTATAAGTTCCGCTTTCATACCGTTTATCTCATCTTTTTCCATTTTACCGACTGATTTTTTTGCCCTATTACTGTAAAAATCCGGCTCAAAGTTATTTTTAACTCTTGCTTTTGTAAAATTTGTCGCCACATCTCCCGGAAGCAAAACAAAAGCTCTCGCTCCTGACGGTCTTATTTCATTATCCACCGCCATTGCCATATTGACTATAGCCGCCTTGCTTGCAGAATATAGGGCCTGAAATGGTATAGGTACCACGGCTGCTATAGAAGACAGATAAATTATCCTCCCCTTACTTGCTCTTATATGCTCAAGAACTGCTTTTGTAAAATATGCCGCCCCTTTAAAATTCACATCTATCTGACTTTCTATATGGTTATAAGAGTTTCCCTCCAAAGAACCGGATATACCGAAACCCGCATTTGAAACAACTACATCTATCCTCCCGCATTCCTCTGAAATCCTCTTTATAGCCGACTCAACCATATCACTTTTACTTACATCACAATCTATATGCCTGACTATATCGGTATTTACTCCGCTCTTACTCAAATCGTATACTATATAACCTTTCTTATTAAATTTTTTTGCAGCTTCAAGTCCTATGCCTTTTGAAGCTCCGGTTATAACAACCACCTTAATATTTTCCATAAGCCCTCATATTGTCTATTTTTTATTATTATAGCAATAAAAGAAAGGGTTTTAAATAAAACCCTCCTAATATTCTTTATTCTCCATAATTTTTACAGATATACTCACGGATAAAATTAAGCTTATCATACTTACAAGTACAATGAGTATTGCCAAACTCAAATTTGAAAACTTGGATAATTCAAACAAAAGCCCCTTTATAACCTGCCCATACTCTCTTAAAAGGCTTGCTGAAGCAAATATTATAAAATAACTTACAACCATTATAAGTCTACCCTTATCAGCCCCAAACTTAAACACAAAAGGAAGCTGTATACCTGAAATCAAAACGGTAACCGCAAAAACTGCCATTGATAAAAGTATCATCTGACCCTTTCCCATTTCATTCTTAAAATACAAGGCTAAAAACATAGCCAAAGCCCCCAACATACCATAAATGAAGGTAAAAAATAATTTACTCAAAACATAGTCTATTTTCTTAAAAGGCATGGAAAAGGCATATTGCTCAAAGTTTGATTTATAATCATATCCGAAAGAGATAGATGTTAAAATCAAGGGCAACATAGCGCAAACTGCAGGAATCATCATAAATGTACCCTCATAAATACCGTATAGACTTATGGCAATAGAAATTAATAAAGAAAGCACAAGTGTCTTTTTAATTGTTGCTATATCCTTTAATATAAGTGCTATCATAGTCTATCCCCCTTAACAAAATAAATCATTATATCTTCTATGGATGGTCTTTCAAAAACCAAATCGGCCGGTATCAAATTTCTGTTCACCAAAACATCATTTCCGAAAGCATGCTTCCTTATACCTATAA
>JAEXBH010000049.1 GCA_023394215.1 Bacillota bacterium
ATATAGGGTTGATTATAACTTGTGACAACGGTATAGCCGCTATAGATGCCATTGAGTATGCCAAAAACAAAGGAATCAAAGTAATAGTAACCGATCACCATCAGGTTATAATGAAAGATGGGATTCAGGTCCTTCCGGAAGCTGATGCCGTTATAAATCCTCAAAGGCTTGATGATACTTATCCTTTCAAAAAAATTTGCGGAGCCGTTGTTGCCTATAAACTTGTTGCTGCCATGTTTGAAACTTACGGTTTTGAACTAAATTTGGATGCAAGGCTTTTGCATAGCCTGTTGCAATATGCGGCCTTGGGAACTATATCCGATATGATGGAAATAAGAAATGAAAACAGGATAATAGTAATAGAGGGGCTTAAGCGAATAAATAATACGGACAATCTCGGGATTAAGGTTTTACTAAATGAATTGTCCTTTAACAAGGAGGTAGATATTTATACCGTAGGTTTTATAATAGGACCCATAATCAATGCATCCGGTAGAATTTTTACGGCAAAACTTGGAGTTGAACTTTTTTTGGAAGATGATATAGAAGTTGTAACAGAATACGCAAGGGAACTTATTTCACTTAATAACAAGAGAAAACTTTTGACAAAAGAGGGTTTTGAAGACTCAATTAATAAAATTAATGATGAAAAATTATACCTAAATGATATAATAATCCTATATAATAAGGATATACACGAAAGTGTTTGCGGTTTAATCGCCGGCAGGATAAAAGAAAAGTATAATAAACCCGTTATAGTTTTTACTGATGCTCAAAGTGACGGTGTAGAAATAGTCAAGGGCTCGGGAAGGTCTATAAATGCCTATAATATGTATGAAAATTTAGCAAAATTCAGAGACTTTTTCGTGGCGTTCGGGGGGCACAAAATGGCATGCGGTTTAAGTCTGGAAAAAGATAAACTCTCTGATTTTTCTAAAATTTTAAATGAAGAAAGCAAGTTATCCCAAGCGGATTTTGTCAAAAATATAGATATAGATTTTCCGCTTAATTTTAATCAAATATCTTTCTCTCTTTTGGAAGAGATAGAAAAAATAGGCCCATTCGGTTATGGTTATAAAGAACCGATATTTGCAAGTAAAAATCTTGAAATTTTGCAGGCATCTCTATTGGGTAAAAACAAAAACGTCCTTAAGTTTATACTGGGTATGAATGGTGTAAATATGCAGGCTATTTCATTTGATATAGATATGTTTTATAGTTTTATCAAGGATAAATATGGAATTGATTTATATAAAAATGCTGAAAAGTTAAGCGGTAAAAGCATAGATATAGCCTATAAACTAAATAAAAATACTTTTAATGAAAGAAGCAGTATACAATTGCAAATAGAATCAGTAAGGTAAAAAAATGATAGATAATCTTATAAGTTTAATAAAAGAATACAATCCAAATACAAACGAGCATATCATACGTAAGGCTTTTAAAGTCGCAGATGAAAATCACAAGGGACAGGTGCGTAATTCCGGAGAGGATTACATTATACATCCTGTTGCAGTAGCCACAATACTTGCAAAGCTTAAAATGGATGATGAGGCCATTTGTGCCGGACTTATGCATGATGTATTGGAAGATACTGCCTATACCAAAGAAAATATGCTTGAGGAATTCGGGGAAGAGATTACAAACCTCGTAGACGGGGTTACAAAATTAAAAAATTTGACTTATAAGACAAAGGAAGAAAACCAAATTGAAAATATAAGAAAAATGGTTCTTGCAATGGCCAACGATATAAGGGTTATTATAATTAAATTATCTGATAGGCTACATAATATGAGAACCTTGGAATATAAGTCAAGGGATAAACAGATAAAAACTGCAAATGAAACTTTGGAAATATATATACCTATAGCCCATAGGCTGGGAATAAACTCTATTAAATGGGAATTGGAAGATCTTTGTTTAAGGTATATTGAACCTATATCATATTATTCCATAGCGGATCAGATTGATCAAAAAAGGTCCGAAAGAGAAAAAATGATAAATGGTATCATAGAAAAACTTCAAGAAGAAATTTCAAAACTTAATATTTCCTGTAAAATTTCCGGACGTCCAAAGGGTATATACAGTATTTATAATAAAATGAAGAAGCAAAACTCTTCTATTGAAAATATATATGACCTCATAGCGGTTAGGGTTTTGGTTGAAAATATAAGTCAATGTTATGCCGTTTTAGGTATTGTTCACAATATGTGGAAACCACTGCCCGGAAGATTTAAAGACTATATAGCCATGCCTAAACCTAACCTTTATCAATCCCTGCATACAACGGTTATTGATGATAAGGGGCAGATTTTTGAAGTTCAAATAAGAACCTACGAGATGCATAATACGGCAGAATTCGGAATTGCCGCTCATTGGAAGTACAAGGAAGGTAAAAATAGGGTCTCAAACTTTGACCAAAGACTTACTTGGATAAGGCAGCTTTTGGAATGGGGAAAAAACGGGGATTCTTATGAATTTATGGAAAACTTTAAAGGCGATATGTTCTCTGATGAAGTTTATGTATTTTCTCCAAAGGGTGATGTTATAGATCTGGCATCCGGTTCAACCCCATTAGATTTTGCATATAGGGTCCATACTGAAGTAGGGCATAAATGTGTAGGAGCAAAGGTAAACGGTAAAATTGTGCCTCTTACTTACAAGTTAAATACAGGCGATATAGTAGAAGTCCTTACTTCAAAAAATTCTACAGGACCAAGTATGGATTGGCTTGATATTGTGGTAAGTAATCAAGCAAAAAATAAAATTAAACAATATTTTAAAAAATCCAAAAAGGATGAAAACACGGAACTTGGTAGGGAACTCATAGAAAAGGAACTTAGAAAACGAGGCTATGATTCCTCTAAGCTTATGATAAACTCATGG
>JAEXBH010000078.1 GCA_023394215.1 Bacillota bacterium
CCGCTATCCATACCCTTTTCTATAAGCATAGCAGTCACCCCTGTAAGTTTTTCCCTGTTTAATATAGAAAACTGCATTGGAGCTGCCCCTCTGTATTTAGGTAAAAGAGATGAATGTATATTAATAATCCTATCCCTGTAACCCTCTAAAAGCTCTCTTTTTATCAGCTGCCCATAAGCTATAACCACTATAAAATCCGGATTTATTTTATTTATTTTTTCCAAGGATTCCTTTGAATTTACATTATCGGGTTCATAACTTTCTATACCCAGTTCCAAGGCCTTCCTCTTTACCGGGGTAGGTTCAAGTTTATTTCTTGATCTTTTTTTATCCTGACCGGTAATAACAAGCTCTACAGATATGTTTTTATCATTAAATAATTTTTCCAAGGGCAAAACCGAAAACTCCGGCGTACCCATAAAAACAATCCTATTCATTATTCTCCTCTTGCTCGTAAGTGATTTCATCTATATAAATATCGTTAAAAAGAATTCCATTTAAATGATCAACTTCATGACATATACATCTTGCAAATAATCCGTCAGCCTCTATAACATTGTCCTTTCCATCAGGGTCCATATATCTGACCTTGATTTTTTCAGGTCTTTCCACAGTTCCGTTAAAATTTGGAATTGATAGGCACCCTTCAACCGCAATTTGTGAACCATCAGTTTCAAGTATTTCCGGGTTAATCATCCTGTAAGTTTTTCCATTTCCAACATCAACTATTATCAATCTTCTTAAAACTCCGATTTGTGGAGCTGCTATCCCTATGCCGTTAGCCGATTTCATAGTATCAACCATATCATCCAATAACTGTAAAATTCTGTCATCTATCTTAGTCACCGGTCTTGAAACCTTTCTTAATAAAGGATCCCCATCAACTCTAATCGTTCTTAATCCCATCTTACCTCCTTATTCTTCAAGTTTATAGTTTATATAAACCTTATTATCCTTTTTTTCTTTCCTTATAAAGTCTGCTACTTCAAGCAAAACCGCTTTTTCCTTGGATTTAAGTATTATATCAAAACGATATTTGTTATTAATTCTTTCAATCAAACTCGGAACAGGTCCTGCCAATTCATTTAAGCTTATACCCCTGTCTCTCATATATTGGCTTATTTTTTTTATAAGTTTTTCAGCAAATCTTATACAATAGCCCCTATCAAGAGAGGCAAGATTTATATTTAATATCTTTATTATGGGCGGATAATTAAATCTTTGCCTATTTACAATTTCTTCCTTAAAAAATTCATAATAGGCATTGTTACAGGCAGCCTGAATGGCAAAATTATTCGGAACATAGGTTTGAACAACAACATCTCCATAATCTCCTGCCCTGCCTGCTCTACCTGCAACTTGGGTCAAAAGCTGAAATGTTTTCTCATTTGCCTTATAATTTGCAATATTTAAGCTTATATCGGCAGCCATGACTCCGACAAGAGTAACGTCGGGAAAATCCAATCCTTTGGCAAGCATTTGAGTACCTATAAGGATATCCACCTCTTTATTTACCATCATATTATAAACTTTGTCATAGTCACTCTTTTTATTTACAGTGTCAGCATCCATTCTAAATACTCTTGCATTTGGGAAAAGTTCCTTAGTTTGCTCTTCAAGCATCTGAGTGCCGGCACCAAATTCCTTTATATATTTACTTCCGCAATTTATACAACGCTTCTCTTTTATTGCGCTTCTACCACAATAATGACATATAAGCCTGTCATTGTATTTATGGTAAGTCATTGCCACATCACATGCCTCACACTTGTGAACATAGCCGCAAGATCTACAAAATACAAATGAAGAATGTCCCCTTTTATTCAAAAACAAAATAACCTGCTTTTTATTTACAAGCGCCGCCTCTACCTTTTTCTTAAGGATATTTGAGAACATGGTCATGTTGTTTGACTTAAGCTCCTCCCTCATATCCACTAAATGTATCTGAGGAAGTCTTGCATCATTTACACGCTTATTCATCCTTAAAAGCTCAAAATTTTTCTTATAAACCTCATACATAGTTTTTATGGCAGGTGTTGCCGACCCCAAAACAAGCTTCGCTCCTGTAAGTTTACTTCGCATAAGAGCAATATCAATAGCTGAATATTTAGGATTTTTATCCGACCTGTAGCTGTCTTCGTGCTCTTCATCGATTATTATAATACCCAAGTTTGAAAATGGTGCGAATATTGCGGATCTTGCCCCTACAACTATATCAACCTGTCCGTTTCTTATAAGCCTCCATTGATCGGCCCTTTGACTTATGCTGAGTTTTGAGTGAAGAACCGCTATATGATTTCCAAATCTTGCTTGAAACCTTGCTATAGTTTGAGGGGTTAAAGAAATCTCCGGTACTAAAATAATCGCCTGCTTGCCTTCGCTTAGATATTTTGCTACCAATTGTAAATATACTTCCGTCTTGCCGGAGCCCGTCACCCCATGTATCAGAAAAGCCTTTTTTTCAGAATCTATTATGGTATCAAAGACCATCTTTTGTTCTTCATTTAATATATGGGGACTGTCAAAAAAAGATACCCCGTCAAGAACATCACGATAAAGAAGCCTCTTCTCAGATTTTATTATTCCTTTTTCTTCCAAATTTTTAAGGCTTAAAGAAGGGTTTTCTATCTCCTTACATATTTCACTTTTTGAAGAAAAGCCTCTTTCTTTTATAAAATCAAGAATTTGTAACTGCTTTAAGGAATTTTTTCTTATCTTTTTATCATAATCATATTCAATAAGTTCATAATATGTTTCATATTTCAAACTCGATTTTTGCTTGGTGTCATAAATTGCATCAAGGTTTCCCTGAAGCACCTGCTCATTTAAGTATTTACGACTATACTTTGCCTTAAATACTTCCTTTATATCCTCATAAGTTCTCGGAAGAGATAAAAAACTAAACAGGTTCTCATCAATCTTACAGGCATGAGCCTTTGCGCAATAATACTCATCCACCCTGTCTATACTTCCGGGCGGAAGCACCGTCATAACAGCCGAACTATAATCAGATATATCATTTTCAACCATATAAATTGCTAAATCAACCAATTCCTGGTTTATTATTTGACTCGAATCTATAACTTGACTTATTTCCTTGATATTATCAATTTTTTCTTCCTTATTAACTTTTATAACTAAGGCTAAAGTTTTTACGTCTCCTTTACCGAAAGGCACTATTACTCTTGTTCCCGGTTTAATATCCATATCCGATTTATAAGTATATAAGCCGTCAACAAAGGAGGTGTTTGACTTTACTACTACATCATAATTC
>JAEXBH010000090.1 GCA_023394215.1 Bacillota bacterium
ATAATGGTGGATGTCGACGGTTTTATGTATAAGGTTCACTCCACCCTTGATAAAAAAGTCGGACAGGAAGTCGGATTTAAGATTATTCCTGATAATATACATGTAATGAGGAAGGGGGAGGTAGAAGGAGATGAGGAAAAGTAAGCATCTTGCATACCCCTATACCATATGGCTTTTAGCCTTTATAATAATACCTCTTATATTGGTAATATACTTCGCATTTACGGATGCGAGCGGGAGTTTTACCCTTGACAACTTCAGCAAGATATTTCAGAACAATACCGTAAAGACCCTTTATAATTCAATTTATGTGGCATTCTTTACAACGGTGATATGCTTGCTCATAGGCTATCCTATGGCATATTTCCTATCAAAGACCAAGGTTAAGTATAGGACAATGGCAATGATGCTTATCATGATACCCATGTGGATGAATTTTCTTTTGAGAACCTACGCTTGGGTTACACTTTTGTCGGATAACGGTGTTATAAACAGCATTTTGGAAAAGTTCGGGCTTCCGGGTCTAAACATTATGTATACACAACCGGCGGTAATTTTAGGTATGGTATATAACTTTTTGCCGTTTATGATTTTGCCTATATATACAATACTTGAAAAAATGGATTATAGGCTTATAGAGGCTGCTCATGACTTGGGAGCCAACAATAAGCAGGCCTTTACCAAGGTAATATTTCCCCTATCCCTACCCGGAGTAATGTCAGGCATATCGATGGTTTTTATACCATCTATATCTACATTTGAAATTACAAGGCTTTTGGGTGGAGGAAAAGTAAATATGATAGGAAATGTAATAGAACAACAGTTTACAGCTACAGGAAACTGGAACTACGGGTCAGCCCTATCTATTTTTCTTATGATATTTATAGTTATTTCTCTTCTTTTAGACAAGGAGAAGAACGAAGGAGGCAAAAATGCATAGAAAACACAGTTTTTTTGAAAAGTTTTATATGGGTTTGGTTTTCCTGTTTTTATATATTCCGATTGTAGTTTTAATAGTGTTTTCCTTTAATGAGTCTAAAACAAGAGGACAGTGGACAGGATTTTCTCTAAAGTGGTATGTTGAATTGTTTAACGACAGGACTATATTGAGCGCACTTTACAATACCTTGTTTGTGGCCATAATAACTACAATTATTTCAACGATTATAGGGACTTTTGCTGCAGTGGGGCTTTCAAATTTCAAAAAGAACATCAGGAAAGCAGTGCTTGCCGTAAATCAGATACCAGTTTTAAATCCGGATATAGTAATAGCTGTAAGCCTTATGGTTTTATATAAGGCGTTACAACTTGAAAACGGGATGTTTACTCTTACTCTGTCTCACATAGCCTTTACTGTACCCTATGTAATACTTTCTATCCTTCCTAAGCTTAGAATGATGGATAAAAATTTGCCGGAAGCGGCAATGGATTTAGGCGCAACGCCTTTTCAAACCCTTTTTATGGTTATAATACCGGAGATAAAATCGGCAATTTTAGCAGGAGCCATGTTGGCATTTACCCTTTCTATAGATGATTTCGTTATATCATTTTTCACAACCGGAAGCGGGGTAAACACCATATCGACTACAGTGTTTTCAATGGCAAGAAAGGGTATAAATCCTTCTATCAACGCCTTATCGGCAATTATGTTTGTAGGAACACTTGTCCTGTTGCTGATAGTAAATTTAAAATCAAATAAGAATATATCTAAGGAGCTAAAATGAAAAAAAAATTATTGGGACTTATTATGGGGCTTGCAATATTTGCCCTAAGTGCATGTGGAAACAAAAATCAAGTTAAGATTTACAATTGGGGAGAATATATTGATAAAGAATTGCTTGTTAAATTTGAAGAAGAAACAGGTATTAAGCCTATTTATGAAACATTTGTTACAAATGAAGATATGTATATTAAGTTAAAGAATTCAAATGCTAAATATGACGTAGTAGTACCCTCCGACTATATGATTGAAAAGATGGTTAACGAAAATATGTTGCAGAAAATAGATACATCAAAACTTACCAATTACAGTGCAATAGGTAAGGAATTTTTAAGCAAGGAACATGATAAGACAAATGAATATTCAGTTCCTTATTTCTGGGGAACCCTTGGTATAGTTTATAATACAAAGCTGGTTAAGGAAGATATTACAAGTTGGGATGCCTTGTTTGATGAAAAGTATAAGGGTCAGATAATTATGATGGATTCTTCAAGAGACTCTATCGGTATAGCTCTTAAAAAGCTTGGATACTCCCTAAATTCAAGAAATGAAAAAGAGCTTAATGAAGCTAAAGATCTTCTTGTAAAACAATTTCCGCTTGTAAAGGCTTATTTGATGGATGAAACCAAGGACGTTATGAAAAACGGGGAAGCTATGATGGCGGTGATGTATTCGGGAGATGCTGCCGACGCTATAGCTGCAAATAAAGACCTTAAGTATGTTATACCGAAAGAAGGCTCAAATATATTCTTTGATGCTATGGTTATCCCTGCAAATGCTGAAAATTACGACAATGCTTTGAAGTTTATAGATTTTATGACAAAACCTGAAAATGCAGCTCAAAATGCTCAAATAGGATATTCAACAGCGGTGAGTGCAGCCATAGAGTTGTTGCCTGATGAAATGAAAAATAATAAGGTTGCTTATCCCGATACTGCATCTTTAAAAGATCTTGAAGTTTTCAGAGATCCCGGAGAATTTGTATCAACTTATGATCAAATCTGGCAATTTGTTAAAGGTGCAAGTAACTAAGCTTATTTCTTGAAAAATAACCTGAAACAGTCTATAATTTTTTATAGGCTGTTTTTTCTTTCCCTAAAAAAACAGGCAAATATTGGATTGTAGAGGTGGAAGGGTGAATCTTTTAACTTGTAAAAATTTAATTGAACAAATAAAGGACGATTTAAAACTTAAGCTTGAAAATTTGGCACAAAAGTCGGTTTTACATACATTTTTGATAGGCGATGATCCGGGTTCCATCTCATATCAGAAGTCTCTGGAAAGAGAGGCGAAGGCTTTAGGTCTTGTTGTAGAG
>JAEXBH010000115.1 GCA_023394215.1 Bacillota bacterium
CATTTACGTCCTATGTATGTAAATACGAATCTTTTATTTGAATATACACGAAAACATTTTCCTTGTCAAGAATATTTTTAATATGGATATTTTGAAGAATAGTTAGTTTTATAGTAATATATACCTATAAAATCTTAGGAGGAAATTTTGCAAACTTACCACAATCCCACATATAGGGTAATTCAAATTCTAAATTTAATTAGCCAAAAAAACGATTTAACTCTTTCGGAAATTTCAAAGGCTCTTTCTATTTCAAAAAGCACGCTCCAGCCTATACTGAAAACCCTGCTTGAGTTGGATTATCTTGCCTATGACGAAGATAAAAGATTATATAGAATCGGAATCGGTTTTTTTAAATCCGCTCAAAGCTTCCTTGGGACAAGCAACTCTTTTGATATAATAAAAAAATCTATGAAAACAATTGTTAAGAAGTGCAATGAAATCTGCCAAATGGGAATTTATGATAAAACCAGAAAAGGTAATGTATTCTATATTGCGAAAGAAGAACCTATTCAGTCCATATCGCTTATCTCGAGCATAGGAAGCTCTCTGCCGGCATATGCTACAGCCCTTGGCAAATGCATACTTTCAGGTTTTTCAAATGATGAGATTAGAGATATATATTCCTCCGGATTGGTTCAGCTTACTCCCCATACCAAGAGCGATATTGCGGAACTTTTAAAAGATATAGAACTTGTGAGGACTTGCGGTTATGCCTATGAAAGGGAAGAATCCGCATTGGATATAGAATGTATTGCAGTACCTATTATTCAGGATAAGAAAGTAATAGCTTCAATAAGCGTTTCTATTCCAAAATATAGGAGCTCAGCAGAAAAGGTTGAAAATATAAAAAACATTTTAATGACAAATAAAAATAGTTTAGAACTGCTTTTAGCGAAATGATTATTTAAAACAAAAAATCGGGACTACATGAACTTACTTTAAAAATTGAATTTAAAAATTCAATTTTTAATAAGTCGTTATTTATACGTGAAAGTATGATAGTCCCGATTTTTTTATTTTAAAAACATTTAAGAAAATTCTGTAATCACTTCTAAGCTTATATAAACTTCCTGTATATCCCAAGTATTACAAAACTTTTCTTTTTAATCTTTACACAGCATAATTATCATATCAGGTAGACAAAAACCAAAAGAAAATGGGCCAAAGATCCTAACATTATGAAGATGTGAAAAATATCATGGAAATTCCACTTTTTCAAATTCGGTTTCTTCACAGCATATATAATGCCCCCTATCGTATATAACACTCCTCCCAGGGTCAATAAGAAAAATGCCCCCGGTGCCAAAGCCCTATACAGGTCTTTTATAACAAAAATTGCCGTCCATCCCATAAGTATATAAAGCATAGCTGATAAAACCCTCGGCATCTTCATCCAAGATACCTTCAACACTATACCGGCTATAGCAAGTATCCAAAGTATTTTAAATACAGGTATACCGACCCTATAAGGAAGCACGTAAAGGCAAAACGGTGAATAGGAACCTGCTATTAATATATATATCATGGAATGATCTATTTTCCTTGCTATTTCTATGTTTTTTTTCTTAGCCTCATCAATGGCATGGTAAATGCCGCTCGTGAAATAGGTCAAAATGAGGGAAGTACCAAAAATTAAGGTTGAAATGAAAAGTGAGTAATTTAAACTCCCCCCTATGACCTGTTTTATAATCATTGATACAAGGGCTATTACCGACAAACCTCCCCCTATCAAATGAGTAACTGAACTTATAGGTTCTCTTAAGCGTTTCATAAAACCTCCTTATGTAGTTTTCAATACTACTTATACTAATATAATAAACTAAAACTTATGAAATATCAAGTGTTTTTTGCTATAATGTAGGTAATAAAACTTATGGAGAAGCTTATGAGAGAATTAAGAAATATACTTGAAGAAATCAGAAAGAGAAAAGATTTTGATCCTGATGAAATTCCAAATATAGACCTTTATATGGATCAAGTCCTTAACTTGTTTGAATCGGAATTTCCCTACAATGTTGATGAGGCTAAATTAACTAAAATGATGATTAACAATTACGCTAAAAACGGGCTTATTAAGCCTGCAAACAAGAAGAAATATAGTAAATCCCATATGTTTGACCTTTTAATCACATGCCTTTTAAAAAGAAATCTAAGTATGAACCAGATAAAAACAGCTATTACAAACTTTTATCTCGAAGAACAAGGTAAAAGTGAAGATATGTACAGACGGTTTTTAGAAGATAAAAATTCATCAGATCCGATAGTTAATGAATGCATAGAAGAAATTATAAGTTTAATGGAAAGTGCCGAACCTAAAGATGATGTAAATAAACTGAGAAAAATCCTTATGTTATCCTACTATTCAAATCTTTTTGCAGAAGCTGCCAGGTGTATGCTGAGCGAATAAACACAAATTTAATAATAAATAAAAGGGAAAACCTATGGATTTTATCCATAAAGCTTTCCCTTATTTTATAAATAAAATTAGATTTGTAAAAATCCGACCTTCCTGTATACCTTACTTATCATTTTTCTTGCCCTTGCTGTCGCCTTCTTTCTTCCCTCTTCAAAAATAGAGTCAAGAAGTTCTTTGTTTTCTATAAATTCTTTGTATCTTGCCTGTACGCCGGATAGTTCTTCTGCAACTATCTCTGCAAGGTCTTCCTTAAACTTGGCATAACTTGTGCCCTTATACTTCTCAACCACGGACTCGGTCTCCATATTCGTAAATGCACAATATATATCTATCAGGTTTTTCAAGCCCTTTTGATTATCATTATAGGCAAAATTCCCCTCAGAATCGGTAACTGCACTCTTTATTTTCTTCTTAATTAAATTAGGTTCATCAAGAATAAATATGCTGGCATTTAAATCCGAATCGGACTTA
>JAEXBH010000118.1 GCA_023394215.1 Bacillota bacterium
GAGGAGAAAGTGAAAAACTTAAAAAAAATTATTTCATTGCTGTTAGTTTTGGTTATGGTATTTTCATTAGCGGCATGCGGAAAGTCAGCAGACCAAGCTGCTAAGGAAAAAGAACAAACTCAACCGACTAAGGAAGAAGGAACTAAGGAAGGCGAAAATAAGGATGCGGAAGCTCCAAAAACCGAGACAGACAAGAAGCTTAGGGTTTGTATAGTTTATACAGGAAACTTGGGTGACAAGTCTTATAACGACTCTGCAAATATGGGGGCTCAAAAGGCTGTTAAGGACTTCGGTATTGAACTTAAGTCTTTGGAAGGTTCAACTGCTCAGGAATGGGAAGCTAACTTGGTAGCCGCAGCAGAAGAAGGATATGATTTGATTATCGGAGCTTCATCAAATATAGGCGACTATATTAAAAAGCACGGTGCAAATTATCCTAATGCTAAATTTGCAATTATCGATACAACTATCGATTTACCGAACGTTTCATCTATAAGCTTTGCTCAAAATGAAGGTTCGTTCTTGGCAGGTGCGGCAGCAGCTTTGTTTACACAAAAGACTGATATACCGGGAGTAAACCCTGAAAAGATTATCGGTTGGGTAGGAGGAATGGATATTCCTGTACTTCACGATTTCTATGTAGGTTATGAACAAGGTGCTAAATACATAGACCCTGAAGTTAAGATTCTTCAATCATTTGCAGGCGGTTGGCAAGATCCTTTGAAGGGTAAAGAGCTTACACTTGCTCAATATGGACAAGGTGCCGATATAGTAATGAATGTTGCATCAGGAACAGGCGTTGGTATATTGGAAGGAGCTAAGGAAGCTGGCAAGTATGCTATAGGTGTAGATTTAAATCAAGACGGAGACCAACCGGGCAGCGTTTTGACATCTATGGTAAAGAGAGTTGACCAAGCGGTTTACCTAACAATTGAATCAGTTGTTAAGGGAGAGTTCAAGGGCGGTTCTACAAGATATTTAACACTTAAGGACGGCGGAGTTTCTTTAACAGATTTCTCAGTTATGAAGGAATTCTTAAAGGATAAATTCCCTCAAGACATAGTTGATAAGTGTAATGAGTTGGCTGAAAAGATAGCTAAGGGTGAAATCAAGGTAGAAAACTACGAAGGTTTTGGACCACAAAAATAATATTAGTATATATGTGGGGTTCTTTAAAGGACCCCATATATTTTAAAAGAGGAGTATTATGAGTGAATATATCGTTGAAATGAGAGATATTGTTAAGCATTTTGGAGAGGTTAAGGCTGTAAAGCATAGCCAATTCAAATTGAAAAAGGGCGAAATACACTCTCTTATAGGTGAAAACGGTGCCGGAAAATCGACAATGATGAAGCTTTTGTACGGTATGTATCCTTTGACGGATGGCAGCATTTATATAAGGGGAGAACTTGTTGAAAGTCTTGATCCGGGAAAGGCTATAGAGCTTGGTATAGGTATGGTTCATCAGGAGTTTATGCTTATTGACGATTTAACGGTTTTGGAGAATATAATTTTAGGATTTGAACCTAAGAAGGGATTTAAGATTGATTTCCAAAAGGCCAGAGAAGACATACAACATTATATAGACCATTATAATATGGACATACAGCTGGATAAGACTGTAAGGCAAATTTCCGTTGGAGAAGCGCAGAGAGTTGAGATTATTAAAACTCTTATGAGAGGGGCTGAAATAATCATACTTGATGAACCTACAGCGGTTTTAACGCCTCAGGAAACTCTGAAATTATTTGAAATTTTTGACAGCTTGAAGAGTGAAGGTAAGTCCATAATATTTATATCTCATAAATTAAATGAGGTTATGAGGGTATCGGATACTATTTCCGTAATGAGACAGGGAAATTTTGTAGGTTCGGTTGATAAAGTAAATACAAGTGAACTTGAACTTACCAAGATGATGATAGGAAGGGAAGTATTCTTAAATATTGAGAAAAAGGAAGCGAAACTGGGGGACCTTGCACTTGAAGTAAAGGATGTTTGGTTACCGAGTTTGAAGGAAACTTCTAAGATTAGGGGAATGAGCTTTAACGTGAGAAAGGGAGAAATTGTCGGAGTTGCTGGGATTGACGGCAACGGGCAGTCTGAGCTGATAGAAGCCATTACAGGACTTAGAAGAGTTGAAAAGGGAAAAATCTTCTTAAACGGAGTTGATATAACAAATAAATCACCTAAGGCTATCAGGAGAGCCGGTATGTCCCACATTCCGGAAGACAGAAATATAAGAGGGCTTAACAGGTTTTTGAGCATAGCCGATAATCTTTCTATGGTAGATTTGCAAAATAAAAAATACGATAAATTCGGAATTATTAATCATAAGGATATAGAAAAATCCGCCGAAATAAATATTAAGGATTTTGATATAAGACCGGCGGACCCGGACATTGCTACAAGCAGTCTTTCAGGAGGAAATGCTCAAAAGGTGGTAGTAGCAAGGGAGGTATCCTTGGGCAAAGATTTTCTTATAGCTTCACAACCTACCAGAGGGGTAGATATAGGGGCTATAGAATCCATTAGAAATATACTTAGAAAGCAAAAGGAAGCGGGAACCGGTATACTTTTGGTTTCTGCCGAACTTGAAGAAATACTTTCCTTGTCCGACAGGATAATTGTTATTCACGAAGGAAAGATCACAGGAGAGCTTATGGCTGATGAAGCCAATGAAAATAATATAGGTCTGCTTATGATGGGCGGAAAACTTATAAATGATAAGGAGGGGGCTTTATAATGACATCAACTAAAAAGATGATAGGCAAGATTGCCTTTACCTTATTTCTTGCCCTTGGAATGGGAGCAATACTTATATTGCTTATAGGGGAAAATCCCATAAAGGCATATGGGGCTCTTTTAAAGGGGGCTTTCGGTACCAAGCTTGGTTTCGGTAATACGATAGTCGGCTTTACTCCTCTAATTCTGACATCCATAGCCTTTGCTGTAGCTGCTCAAGCCGGGGCCTTTAATGTAGGGGTTGAAGGAGAGGTTATTTTAGGAGGGCTTGCAGCCGCCTATATAGGAATAAACTGGGGATTTTTACCGGTTCCCATGCTGTTTATAGCCTGTTTTTTAGGGGCTATGATTGTATCGGCGGTTTGGGCTTTGATACCGGCACTTTTAAAGGCCTACTATAATGTATCCGAAGTCTGCGTGACCATACTTATGAACTCTGTGGCAGTTTATATAGGATCATACCTGGTTAGCGGCCCTATGAGTGCCAAGACGGCAAACCCTCAAAGTTTACCTGTTTTAGTTACGCTTGGAAAATTTTTAAGACCTTCATCAGCGAATGTAGGTATATTTATAGCCATAATTATAGCTGTTTTTGTAATATTTTTGCTCTATAAGACTAAGTTCGGTTTTGAAATAAGAGCTGTGGGACTTAACCCTAAAAATGCGGATTATATAGGAATAAGTTCCAAGAAAACTTTTGTAAAGGCTATGCTTTTGTCAGGTATGCTTGGCGGGATAGCCGGATGCATAGAAGTTTTAGGCGTTCACGGTTACTATTTGGACGGATTTGCTACAGGTCTTGGGGCTAACGGTATGTTAGCCGCTTTAATAGTTAAGGCGAATCCTATTTTTGCACCGATTACAGCGTTTTTCCTTGCTGTTTTGAAATCTGGCTCAATGGCTATGCAACAATCTACAAGTGTTCCTAAATCCATAGTAGATACAATTTCGGCAGTATTTATAATTGTAGCTACAATGGACATAGTAATAGAATTTGTAAAGAAAAGAAAAAAAGCGAATGCCTTAAATAAAGAAGGAGGGGTGAAATAATGGGAATATTTGATACTTTGGGAGATATTTTTAACAGCTCCTTGATTTATTCTACATTTAGGGCATCTACCCCTATAATATACGCCGCTTTATGTGCAACAATCACCCAACAGGCGAATATTTTGAATGTAGGTACCGAGGGTATTATGTTGGTCGGAGCTTTTACAGCGGTAACTGCCAGTTATTTTACCGGTTCATGGTTAATAGGTGTGCTTGCCGCCATGTTGGCAGGCTCTATAATAGCCTTAATAATGTCGGTAGGGCATTTGAAGTACAGAGCAGATATCACAGCTATAGGAATGGGGATTAATCTATTTGCTATAGCAATTACAAAATTTTTGTTACAGGTAATATTTAAAACAAACGGGACTTTCACAAGTCCTGATATAAGACCTATACCGAGACTTAATTTTGCTTTTTTGGAAAATATACCGGTCATAGGACCTATAATTAATAATTGGTCGCTTACCGAGTGGTTTGTAATACCCTTTGTAATATTTTTACAGTTTTTTATCTTCAAAACTGTGTACGGATTAAGACTAAGGTCTGTTGGACAATTTCCTTTAGCTGCAAAGACGGCAGGGATAGAACCTGACAGGATAAAATATCAAGCCCTTATAGTTTCCGGACTTATAGGAGGTTTGGCAGGAGCCCATCTTTCACTTGGCTATAGTGCTCAGTTTGTAGAAAATATGACCAATAACAGAGGCTTCATGGGGGTTGCGGCCATGTATTTCGGAGGGGCAAATCCTTTCATAGTATCTGTGGGATGTTTGCTGTTCGGATTTTCCGATTCTGTCGGGGCAAGACTTCAGGCTTACGGTTTGCCTTCACAGTTCGTGCTTATGATGCCTTACATAGTTACGGTAATAGTTTTGGGAGTTTCTATGTATTTGAAAATTAAAAACCAAAGGAAGAGAGAATCTTCAGTAGTTGATTACAATATAAAAATAAAAAGCTGATGGGAGAATTTATGGAAAAAAGAAAGATTATTTTAGACTGTGACCCGGGTCATGATGATGCGGTTGCTATTATCTTAGCAGGTAAAAATCCTAAGATTGATTTGTTAGGGATTACAGTTGTTTCAGGAAATCAAACTATGGATAAGACCGTAATAAATGCCTTAAATGTTGTTCAGCATTTGGGATTGGATGTTCCGGTTTATGCTGGTGGTGGAGTTCCTATGGTAAGAAAGACTGTAATAGCCGGAGATATTCACGGGGAAAGCGGCCTGGACGGTCCTGTTTTTGAAGAACTTAATATAAAAGCTGAAAAGGAAAATGCTATTAACTATATAGCAAGAACCCTTATGGAAAGTGATGAAAAAATCACTATTGTTACTACAGGTCCTATGACCAACCTTGCTATGGCGATGAGACTTGAACCTAAAATAGTGGATAAAATTGAAGAAATTGTCCTTATGGGAGGAGCATACGCAAACGGTAATGTAACTCCTGCGGCAGAATTTAATATTTTTGCCGATGCCGAAGCTGCTTATGTTTGCTTTACTTCAGGATTGCCTATAACCATGGTAGGTCTTGATGTTACAAGAAAGGCTCTTTGCTATCCTTCAATTGTTGAAAGGATGAGAAAGGTCGGAAATAAGGCATCAGACTTGTTTGCGGATCTAATGGCGTTTTTTAATAAATCCCAAAAAGAAGTTTTCGGTTGGGACGGGGGTCCTCTACATGATCCTGTGACAATAGCTTACCTAATAGATCCGAGTGTTTTGGTAACAAAGCCTATGTATTCTACAATAGAAATCAGGAGTAATGAATCTTACGGAAGAACAAACTGTGACTATTTCGGATATTTACAAAAAGAACCTACTGCAAATATATCTATTGATATAGATGTTGAAAAATATTGGAATATTATTGAAGAGACCTTGAAGCTGTATAATTGATATCAGGAGGGTAAAATGTTGGATTTAAGAGAGGTTTTATCCAAAAATAAGGACAAATATATAAAGTATTTATCCGATATTGTTGCTATAGATACCCATGATATAGGACACGGGATTAAAGGAGGGCTTGAAAAAGAAGCCCAGGATTATCTTATAAGACTTTTTGAGGAAATGGGTGCTGAAGTTGAAGTCGACCAGATGAAAGATGAAGTGATCAGGGATTTCTATAATAAGCATCAGGAGGGAAATCTTGGACATAACTATGATGGTAGGTACAATGTTTACGCTACATTTAAAGGTAAGAGCCAAAGAAGCCTTATGTTCAACGGACATATCGATGTAATGCCTGCAGACAATCTTGCTGAATGGACAAGTCATCCATTTAAACCTGAAATTCGTGACGGAAAAATGTATGGAAGGGGAACTGCTGACATGAAGGGAGGGCTTATGGCTTCCATAATGGCTGTAAAGCTTTTAAAAGATGCCGGTTATGAACTTCCCGGAACTGTAAAAATAACTTCAGTATGTGATGAAGAAGGCGGTGGAAACGGCTCCATGCAGGCTATAGCAAATGGGCAAAGAGCGGATGGATGCGTTGTTTGCGAAGGAACGGATTCAGAGCTTATACTTGCTCATATGGGTTTTGTATTTTTTAGAGTCGAGTTTGAAGGCAAGCCTTGCCATTCAGGAACGAAGATGGACGGTGTGAGTGCCATTGATAAGGCTATAAAGCTTATAAATGCTTTAAATGAAAAGGAGCATGTGTGGCTTTTAAAATATAAGCACCCTCTTTTGCCTGCGCCAAATTTGAATATAGGTGTGATACATGGGGGAAATGCGGGCTCGACTGTGCCGGCAGACTGCTATTTTGAAACCTGTGTTCACTATTTGCCTAATCTTATGAGTCATGAACAAGTTGTTAAAGAATTTAATGATGTAATTGACAGGGTTTGCGCTTCGGATGAATGGTTGGAAAATCACAGACCGGAAGTTACAATCTATCAGGCCGGACATGGATTTGAAATGGACTTGGATCATAGATTGGTAGAAGATTTCAATAAATCATATCTTGCTTCAATGGATAAAAATGTTAAGATTGTAGGCTCTCCGTCGGGCTGTGATTCCAGACTTTGGAGAAATATTGCCAAGATGCCGACAATACAGTTTGGTCCGGGAGCATTGGCTCAAGCCCATGCCACTGATGAATATGTAAGTATTCAGGATTATTTGGATTGCATTTTGATTTATGCTCAGTTGATATTAAATTATTGTAAATAAGAGGAGAAGATGATGACAAAAAAAGTATTATTAGTAGGGGAATCTTGGATTACCTACCATACACATATAAAGGGTTTTGATACCTTTTATAATTCCACATATGAAACCGGTGAGGAATTTATAAAAAGAGCTTTTGTAAATGGCGGTTATGAATGGGAATTTATGCCTAACCATGTTGCAATGGAAAGCTTCCCTTACGAGTTAAGTGAACTTAAAAAATATGATTTGATTATTCTTTCAGATATAGGGGCAAATACTCTTTTGCTTCCTAATGCGGTGTTTACGAGATCTGAAAAAAGACCGAACAGATGCAAGCTTATTCGTGACTATGTAATGGAAGGGGGAGCCCTTCTTATGGTAGGGGGATATATGACTTTTTCCGGCATAGATGGAAAGGGTAAATGGGGAGATACTGCGGTTCAAGAGGTTTTACCGGTAAAACTTCTTCCTGTTGACGACAGAAGGGAACATATGGAAGGTGTAAGACCTGTAATCCTTGAAAAACACGAAATTTTTGATGGAATAGATGGGGAAATCCCTGAAATTTTAGGTTATAACTGTACTGTGATGAAAGAGGAAGGTAAGCTTCTTGCGAGCGTTGAAAATGATCCTTTTATAGCTGTAGGTGAGTATGGAAAGGGACGTTCCGCCGTATTTACAACAGACTGTGCTCCTCATTGGGCACCACCTGAATTTTGCGGATGGGAATATTATGACAGATTGTTCCAAAATCTTGCAAAATGGTTAATTAAATAGTTGAAAAAATAGCCCTGCATATCAACAGGGCTATTTGCGACCTATTGTTTTTTAAGATTATAAGGAGGCTTAAAATGAGAATAGTGGATATTATAATCAAAAAAAGAGATGGTTATGAGCTTAGTAAGGAAGAAATAGATTTTTTTATAAAGGGGATTACCGAAGGGAGTATAAAAGACTATCAAGCGAGTGCCTTGCTGATGGCGATTTATTTCGAGGGAATGACATCTGAAGAAACAACCAACCTTACTATGGCCATGGTAAATTCCGGAGAGTTGATAGATCTTTCAAGTATAGAAGGAAAGACGGTTGATAAGCATTCTACAGGAGGTGTGGGAGACAAGACTACTCTTATTGTGGGACCACTTGTTGCAGCTGCCGGTGCTAAGGTTGCCAAGATGAGCGGAAGAGGGCTTGGACATACCGGAGGAACCATAGACAAACTTGAATCCTATCCTGATTATAAAATAAATATACCAAGGGAGGATTTTATAAAACAGGTTAATGATATAAATATAGCCCTTATAGGCCAAAGCGGTAACATAACGCCTGCAGATAAGATTCTTTACGCTTTGAGAGATGTTACGGGTACCGTAGAGTCAATCCCACTTATAGCTTCATCCATTATGTCTAAAAAAATAGCAGCGGGGACGGATGTGATTGTTCTTGACGTCAAGGTGGGAGACGGAG
>JAEXBH010000212.1 GCA_023394215.1 Bacillota bacterium
CCTGAACAAACCGTGTAAAGCACCTGACAACTCATGTCTATGAACAAGCCCCATTTCACTAAGCCTTATAGGAAGTTCTCTATAGCTGTGCGGCTTATTTTTATATACAAGCATGGATCCCGGGCAATTCATAGGCTTTATAGCATAATCTTCCTCATCTATTTGAGTAAAGTACATATTTTCCTTGTAATGATCCCAGTGACCTGAAGTCAACCAAAGTTGCTTGTTAAGTATAATAGGTGTACCTATCTCACCATAACCGTCTCTTACATGAAGCTCTCTCCAATAGCTTTGAAGTTCATTTTTTATTATCATTCCCTTAGGAAGATAGAACGGGAAGCCCGGTCCCTCTTCTTTCAAGGCAAATAACTCAAGCTGTTTACCCAAAAGTCTATGATCCCTCTTCTTAGCCTCTTCGAGCATAGTCAAATATTCTTCAAGGCTCTTGTTATTTTCAAAAGAAATACCGTAGATTCTTTGAAGCATCTTGTTCTTTTCATCGCCTCTCCAATAAGCCCCAGCTATAGAAAGAAGTTTAACAGCCTTAATTTTCTTTATATTTAACAAATGCGGTCCCCTACATAAATCCACAAAGGCATCTCCAAGCCTATATAAGGAAATATTTGCATCTTCAGGTAGATTTTCTATAAGTTCAACTTTATATATATCATTTCTTCCCTTAAAATACTTAAGGGCTTCTTCCCTTGAAACCTCTTCCCTAACCATTTCATGACCTTCAGAAACTATCTTTTTCATTTCCGCTTCAATCTTCACAAGGTCCTCAGGAGTAAATTGATGTTCACTATCTATATCATAATAAAATCCGTTTTCTATTGCCGGTCCTATGGCAAACAAAGAGCCCGGGAAAAGTCTTTGTATAGCTGCCGCCATTAAATGACTGCTTGTATGCCAAAATATCTGTTTCCCCTCTTCATCGTCAAACTTCACAAAATTCACATGTGAATCATCTTCCAAATTTTCCTGCAATCCTTTAATTTCTCCATTGACCACAGCACCTACAACATTTCTGGCGAAACCTTCAGATATTGATTTCGCAATATCCAGAAGAAGAACCCCTCTTTCAAACTCTTTCTCATCTCCATTAGGAAATATAACCTTCATATTATCCCTCCAATATATAATCTATAAGTCTATCTATTTTCACATTTTCCTGTAAGCCCGTGCTCATGTTCTTTACAGCAACGCTTCTGTCAAGTCTTTCATTTTCTCCGACTATTAAAGAATAGGCTAC
Organism: Bacillota bacterium; assembly: GCA_023394215.1. Classification (GTDB taxonomy): domain Bacteria; phylum Bacillota; class Clostridia; order Tissierellales; family Peptoniphilaceae; genus JAUMWX01. Next base: position 1,253 of record JAEXBH010000212.1, read on the forward strand.
ATTTAACTTGTCCGCATAGGCAAATTTTTTCTTCATTTTTCCATCTTCACTATATAGCTGTGAAGTTATATTATTCTTTCTTAATTCATTAACTATTTCTATAGCATAATCCATATCAGCTTCAGAGAAAGGAAGAACCAAAACTTGTCTTTCCCCTTCACCCAAAAGCTCATCCAGAATACCGGCTTGAGAAAATTGATAATAAAGCCTTGTAAGCCCTATTGATAAGCCTATACCCGGAAATTTTTGCTTAGAAAAGTTACTTGCCAAATCTTCATACCTGCCACCGCTACAAACAGAGCCGATTGCTTCATAACCATTTAAAAATGTCTCGAAAACGGATCCCGTATAATAATCCAAACCTCTGGTAATTGAAAAATCAATCTTTATATTCTTCTTATCAACTCCAAATTTTTGCATATTAACATATAAAGCCTTAAGTTCCCTTAGCCCCTGAATAAAACTTTCATTGTCACAATAAAGAGACTCCGCCCTTTCTATAAGCGCTTCATTGCTCGCTTCTTGTAAAAATTCAAAAATTTTATCTACCTGACTGCCTTCAAGCCCCTGACTTATAAGCTCTGCACAAGTATTTTCTTTACCGATCTTTGCAAGTTTATCTATGGTTCTCAGACAAGATTCTATATCAGCCACGCCCAAAGAATATAAGAATCCGTTTATAAGTTTTCTGTTATTTATATGAAAACTCAATTCCTCAAATCCCATATCCTTAAAAATGTTATAAATTACAGATGGAATCTCAGCATCGTTTAGCAAAGAAAGTTTATCATTTCCTATGATATCAATATCACATTGATAAAACTCCCTATATCTGCCTTTTTGGTTTCTTTCTCCCCTGTATACTTTACCTATTTGATATCTCCTGAAAGGAAAATTCAATTCATGGGCATGCATAGCTACAAATCTTGCCAAGCTAACCGTGAGATCAAACCTCAAGGCTTGTGCCGTGCTTTCCTTGGCAATCCTGTAAATTTGCTTAGATGTTTCTCCGCCACCCTTTGATAAAAGTATCTCTTCTTTTTCTATCAAGGCCGTGTCTAAATTTACAAATCCATATTTTTTAAAATTTTCTTCTATAATAGCCCTAAGTTTGTCAAACTTTTTTTGATCTTCCGGTAGAAGTTCTAAAAAACCGGGCAATATAGACGGATTTACTATTGTCATCTTTCCCCCTACTTTACTTGAAAAACAGATCCCAAATCAACCAAATCCTCATTCGGATAAATAGCTTCAAAATCATTTTCTTCAAGTATTTTTAATAAATTTTCCTTATAAGACATCCTATCAATACTGCCTGTAAACAATATATGTCTTCTTGATATAATACCACAAGCGCCACCAAGAAATCCACTACTAAAACCGTCCAAGGCAATATTTTCAGCTTTAATATAATGTATCTTAATTATATTTTTAAGTTTTTTATATATACCCTCATCACAAGTAATTATGCAATCTCTCAAAATAAGCGTCATACATTTTACAT
>JAEXBH010000008.1 GCA_023394215.1 Bacillota bacterium
TTGCTATACAAGCCATAGCCTTGGGTGATGCCGATATAGTTGTATCAGGCGGTACTGAAAATATGTCAAGAGCTCCTTATCTTTTATTAGATCATAGGTGGGGTAGCAAGATGGGTCAGGCAAAGGTGGAAGACTCTTTGTTATATGATGGTTTATTTGATGCTTTCAATGATTATCATATGGGGATAACTGCTGAAAATATAGCGGAAAGATACGGTATAACAAGGGAAGCGCAAGATGAGTTTGCCGTAACAAGCCAAAATAGGGCTGAAAGAGCTAAAAAAGAAGGTTTGTTCAAGGAAGAAATAGCTCCTGTTCAAATTAAAGACAGGAAAGGTAATATAGTGGAAATTACCGAAGATGAATATATCAAGGAAGGAGCTACTTTAGAAGCCCTTGGAAAACTTAAACCGGCTTTCAAAAAGGACGGTACAGTAACTGCGGGTAATGCTTCAGGTATCAATGACGGAGCCGCTGCGGTTGTTCTTATGAGTGAAGAAAAGGCTAAGGAATTGGGAGTTACACCTTTGGCTACGATAGTATCCTACGGTACAGCCGGAGTAGATCCTAAGGTTATGGGGCTTGGACCTATACCTGCTACAAGAAAGGCTTTGGAAAGAGCTGAACTTGAAATCACAGATATAGATTTAATAGAAGCAAATGAAGCTTTTGCTGCTCAATCTCTTGCTGTTGTTAAGGATCTTAATTTAAATAGGGAAATTACAAATGTAAACGGGGGAGCTATAGCTTTAGGTCATCCTATAGGTTGCTCAGGAACGAGAATAGTGGTAACATTATTACATGAAATGAAGAGAAGAAACTCTAAGAGGGGGCTTGCTACACTTTGTATAGGTGGAGGCCAAGGGGCTGCTCTTATAGTTGAAATGTAATTAAATTGGAGGTAGACATGAAGGATAAGTTGATAACAGTTGATCAAGCTGTAGACATGATCAAGGACGGCGATACCTTAATGATAGGGGGCTTTTTAGCCTTAGGTACACCAAACAAGGTAATTGATGCTTTAGTTGAAACGGATAAGGGTAACTTCACAGTTATAGCCAATGATACTTCTTATGTTGATAAGGGAATCGGTAAATTGGTAGTAGCTAAGAAGGTAAAGACTATTTTTGCTTCACACATAGGTACAAACAAGGAAACAGGCAGACAAATGACTGAAAACGAAACGGAAGTTAACCTTGTTCCTCAAGGTACTCTAATTGAGCAAATTAGAGCAGGTGCTTATGGTCTTGGAGGCATATTAACTCCTACCGGTATAGGAACCGAAGTTGAAAAAGGAAAGCAAAAAATTACTTTAAATGGCAAGGAATATTTGTTGGAAGAAGCCAAGAGAGGGAATGTATCCTTGATTTATGCTAATGTTGGAGATAAGGCTGGCAACTTAAAGTATCATGGTTCAACTCAAAATTACAATGTAGCTATGGCGGGAGCGTCAGACATTACAATAGTTTATGTTGATAAATTGGTTGAAGTCGGCGAAATAAGCCAAGATGATGTTAAGGTTCCTGGAGTATTGATTGATTATATAATTGATGGAGGTGCTATCAATGGCTAAGGATATGGATAAAAATACATTGCAAGATTTTGTTGCTAAAAACGTTGCAACTCTAATAGATGGCGGACTTGTAAATTTAGGTATAGGTCTTCCTACCAGAGTGCCTAACTTTTTACCTGAAGGGGCAAATTTGATTCTTCATTCTGAAAATGGTTTTGTGGGTATAGGCCCTTCACCTAAGGGAGAAGACGATCCCCTATATGATCCATGTGTAGCAAACGCCGGAGGACTTCCATCATCAATTACTGCGGAAGGTGCTTTTTTCGATTCATCAGTGTCATTCGGCTTAGTAAGAGGAGGACACCTTAAGGCTACTATTTTAGGAGCTCTTCAAGTAGATGAAAAGGGAAATTTGGCAAACTATATGATACCGGGCAAGATGGTTCCGGGTATGGGAGGAGCTATGGACCTTGTAACAGGTGCAGGACTTGTTATAGTTGCGATGGAACATACACAAAAGGGAGCACTTAAGATTCTTAAGGAATGTTCATTACCGCTTACAGGAAAGGCTTGTGTTGACTGGATAGTTACAGAAATGGGTGTAATGAAAGTCACTAAAGAAGGGCTTTTATTGACTAAAAAGAACAAGGATTATTCAGTAGAAGAAATTCAGGAAGCAACAGAACCTAAATTGATAATTGCTGAAGATTTGGGAGAAATGCTTGAGCTGTAAAAAATTACCATTATCTTATAACTAATAGGTTCGGGAGGGGAAACCCTCCCTTTTTTTGCTATTTTAAATGAGTTTGTGATAAAATAATTTGTATAATATAGATATATTTTGGACAAAAGGAGCGGAAAAATGACAAAGAAATTTTTTAAGAGAACAATTTCATTTTTTTTAGCCCTTATGATGATTTTCTCCAATATAGGACCTATAGCGATGGCTCAAGGGGTTGAGAGCTTTTCATATAGGGAAGAAGGGGGCAAAATAGTCATAACCGGACTAAAGGATTTTAGCCTTAAGGATTTGGTTATTCCTGATGAAATTGATGGAAAACCGGTCGTAGAAATTGAAGACAGGGCATTTTTTCAAAAGGGAATTAACAGCCTTGTTTTAGGGGATAACATTGTTAAAGTGGGAGATTATGCCTTTGCAGGCAATTCAATCAACAGGCTTGAAATAGGGCTTAGGTTGAAGACGATAGGAAGTTATGCCTTTAGAGATAATCAATTAAGGGATTTAAATACTAAAAACGTTGAAAACATAGGGATATCGGCATTTGCAAATAATAAGCTTTCTGCAATCAACTTCGGGCAGATTGTGGATATTGCAGATGAGGCCTTTGTAAACAATGATTTGACAAGTTTAAATATAGGAAATAATCTTCAAAACTTGGGAAAAGGAGTATTCTCCTACAACGATAGATACGTACTTATAAATACTGAAAACCCTAACATAAAAACTGAAGTTGTGGAAGGAGGCTTCGGTCACGTTGTAAATCCTGTTACCGTAACTGTTCATTTTATAGATAAGGATACGGAAGAGAAAATTATATCGGATATTGTTTTGGGTAGAGACTTAACCAAAATAGATGGTATCATACTTTTAAATGAAGAAGCTACATATATTCCTCCGGAAATAAACGGTTATGAAAGACTGGACAGCCTTATTAAGTATAAGGCTGACAGCAGGAGTTATGAGATAAGTGCTAAATACAAAAATTTGAAAATCAGGCCTACTATAGAACTTATCAAAAACGCACCGGTGATTGCAAATGGCGGGGACGGATCTACAGCTGTTTTGTTGAGTTTTGTGAAGGCTAAGGACCTTGACGGAAATGATATAAGCGACAGGATTACGGTAGAGCCTGCAAGTATAGATACAAGTATTTCAGGTACTGTAAAGCTTGTTTACAAAGTTGAAGATAAATATGGAAATATAGCTACAAAAGAACTTGCGGTGAGGGTTGGACCTGATTGGTTCGACTTCCCTATAGGTAAGGGTTGGGTCTTGGGAGACTTTACTTATGACGGAAATAAGGTTGTAGGATTTTCTGACCAAGGCTTGACCAAGGTTGAGACTCAAAAGGAATTAATCCTTCCTCATATAAATCCTAATGACGGTCAGACTGTGATTGATACTGTGGCGGATAATGATGATAACAGGACATCGTTCAGATCAAAGTCTTTAATATCCCTTACGGATTATATGTCTACAGTTGACGGCATGGAAGGGAATATAAAGAAGATAGAAGGTATATCCAAGCAAAGTAAGTATGATTCAAAAGGAGGTTTTTCAGGAAATCAGATAGGAAGCCTTGTTTTAAATGCCTTGGAAGATGCCGGAGGTAAGGCGTTCCAAAGTAATAAGCTTAGTAAGCTGAATCTTCCTAACTTAAAATACGTTAGGGGAAATGCTTTCTCCACTAATCAAATTTTAAGTATTGAAGCAAAAGACTTGCCGAAAGTAGAATTAATAGAAGTATTGGGATTCGGCTCAAACAAAGATCTTACATCAATAGAAATGCCGGCCTTGAAAGAGGCAGGCTATGTGGCCTTTTACGGAGATAAAATAAGTAAAATAATAACACCAAATTTGGAAACGGTCGGAAATGGAGCTTTCTTAAATAATGCTATAAGTGAAGTAAGCGGTGAAGTATTTCCTAAGCTTAAATTTATAGACGACAGAGGATTTAAAGGAAATCCTCTTAAGAAGATTTCTATACCTACAGTTGAAAAGATCGGTTCAGATATCTTTTCTCCGAGTGCTGATCTTGTTGTAGAGGATAGGTTTGATAATTTAAGGATCATAGGAAACAATGCACTTAGGAATTTGGGATTAAAAGAGATACATATTCCAAATCTTAAATCCATAGGAAGTGGAGCCTTTTTGGGAAATCCCGGCTCGGAAGCTTATCCTAACGGAAAAAGCAATTACTTGGTAATATGGTCAAATAACCATGACGTTCCTAATAGGGAGAACTATATAATAAATCCTAATCAGATACCTGATACAGGCACTGAATGGGTAGAAGAAGATTTTACCTGGGATCAGGATGATCCTAATATGGTCACCGGTTTTACAAATGCGGGACAGATGAAGATAGTTGCTAAAAACTATAATTTAGAGCTTCCTTCGAGGGCTAAAATAGTAGGTCCTTCAGCTTTTGAGGATTGGAGAGTTTTGACCGTGAAGGGGCCGAATGTTGTAGAGTTGAAAGATTCGGCTTTTTATGGCAATCAGTTGACTGACATAAACCAAAGTTTTCCAAATTTGAAGAAGATTGGAGAATGGGCATTAGGGAAGAATAAACTTACGGAACTAAATTTATCATATCTTGAAGATATAGGAGATAGAGCATTTAGCGGTAATAGAATAAGTAAGGTGGAAATACCGTCAGCTATAAGTATAGGAAATTATGCATTCGCAGGAGCACCTGTAACGAGTCTTAGTGCCGATAAAGTTGAAACTATAGGTAGAAATGCTTTTTCAGACCATAGTTTAACAGAACTTTCTTTACCTAATGCAATTAGGATAGGTTTAGCGGCTTTTGCCAACCCTAATGCAAACAGTGCAAGTGCGGCAA
>JAEXBH010000105.1 GCA_023394215.1 Bacillota bacterium
TTCACAGGAATCCGACTTTCTGAAGAAATTAAAGTCTACGTCGTAAGCTTATTTAATAATAAAAAATGATATTAAGCACATTTTAGGCTCAATATCATTTTTATAACTTATCTTTCAAAATATCCTCAATCAAACTGAGTTTGTTCCGATCTATGGATACAATATTTTCACCGGGCCTTTTACTTCTGTTAAAGCTTTCCACTACATGAATCTTTTTATTATTATATTCCAGCAGCAACTCCTGTGACGAAAGTCTGATTGCCCCACTTCTCAATACCATGGTTTGTATTATTGAATCGGACGATGCAACTCTAAAAATTTCATTTCTTTTTGCATTAAAAACTAATTTTTCAATATAATTATCAGCTGTTTCGTGCTCCTGTGTGAAAACAACAGTAATATTTTTTCTCTGTTCAACCGAACGCTTAGCACCTTTTTGCAAATAAGAATCAAAAACCAAGACTATTTCCTCATCATCCATAGATCTAAATTCGGATAAAATATCTACAAGTTTCTCTCTTGCATCATCTAAGCTTATATCTGCCAAATCTTTCAATAAATCCCATGAATTTATAACATTATAGCCATCTACCAACAAATACTTTATCTTATTTACGTGCATCTCTGTTTCTCAAAACTTCATATATCAAAATAGAAGCTGATGTTGAAGCATTTAAGGATTCTGTCCTTCCATACATAGGAATATTAACTAAAACATCACAACTTTTCTTTGTTGCTTGCCCTATTCCTCTACCTTCATTTCCTATCACAAGAGCAACCGGTCCTCTGTAGTCAGGACTTGTATAACTTGTAGTGGCATAACCGTCCGCCCCATAAATCCAATATCCCTCATCTTTAAGTCTATCTAAAGTTTGATTTATATTATTTACTTTTGCAACCCTCAAAAAGGTAGTTGCTCCTGCCGACGTTTTATGGACTGTATGATTAACGGATGCCGATCTCCTCTTAGGTATAACAAGACCGTCCGCTCCAGCTGCTTCAGCTGTTCTGATAATAGCTCCTAAATTGTGAGGATCTGTAATTTCATCACAAACTATTATAAGGGGATCTCTTGCCGAATCCCTACCGGCTTGCAAAATATCATTTAAACTTGCATACTTATAGTCCGTAGCAAGTAGGCAAACTCCCTGATGATTGCCGTTTTCCGCCATTTCATCAAGCTTCTTCCTATCAACTTCCACAATAACAAGCTTTAACTCTCTTGCCATTGCAATAATCTTATTTATGGATCCCTTAAGCTCTCCCTTTTGTATAAAAAGCTTCTCAGCCCCATCCTTATTTTTAAGATATTCTATTACGGAATTTCTTCCTATTACATAATCTGACACGCTTCCCCCTATATTCGCTTCCATACCACGCCGGTCGGAGTATCTTTAAGCTCTATTCCCTTAGCCTTTAATTGATCTCTTATAGCATCGGCTTTAGCAAAATCCTTATTTTTTCTGGCTTCATTTCTTTCGCTTATAAGTCTTTCGATGTCTTCATCTATATTTTCACTTGTTTTGGCAAAATTTATTCCCAATATTTGATTCATAGAATCAAATATCTTCTTTGCAAAAATCAAGGATTTCTTCGAAGCCTCATTTTCCAAGTTTGAATTTATATACTTAGCCAAGTCAAATAAATCCGCCATAGCCTTTGATGTATTAAAATCATCAAGCATGGCATTTTCAAAATCTTTCATAAAAGAGTTCAACTTTTCAATAACTTCCTCATCATTTTGACCTATATCAGACTGAGCATTCTCTATAAGTCTACCCAACTTGTCATAAGCATTTTCTAATCTTGAAAAAGAATTTTTTATGGCAATTATATTTTCTTCCGAAAAATCTATGGGTGATCTGTAATGTGCAGATAAAAGCCAAAATCTAACTATCATAAGATCATACTTCTCAGAAATATCCTTCAATGTGAAGAAATTCCCCTTTGATTTTGACATTTTTTCCTGATCTATGGTAATCATTGAATTATGCATCCAATAATTTGCAAAACTCTTCCCATGCAAAGTTTCCGACTGGGCTATTTCATTTTCATGATGGGGAAACTGTAAGTCCTCTCCACCTCCATGTATATCTATGGTATCCCCCAACTTAGCCTTGGCCATAACTGAACATTCTATATGCCATCCAGGTCTACCCTTCCCCCAAGGACTGTCCCATGCAGGTTCATTTGGAGATTTTTGTTTTTTCCAAAGAGCAAAGTCCATAGGATTTTTCTTTTCCTCATCAACATCCACTCTTGAACCCGATATCAAATCCTCAAGATTTTTTTTTGAAAGCTTTCCATAATCCTTTGTTTTTTCTATTGCAAAGTAAACTGTATCCTTAGAATCATAAGCCGCACCCTTTTTTTCAAGCTTAGAAATAAAATCAATAATTTCACCTACATATTCGGTCGCTCTCGGATGTATAATCTTATCATCGTCAACATTTAATGCTCTGGCATTTTCTTTGAATGCAGCTATATATTTTTCAGAAACTTCTAAGAAAGGGATTTTTTCTTCGTTTGCCCTATTGATTATCTTATCATCTATATCTGTAAAATTCATAACAAATTTTACATCATAATTTTTGTACTCAAAAAATCTTCTTACCGTATCAAAAAAAACCAAAGGCCTTGCATTGCCTATGTGTATATAGTCATATACTGTGGGTCCGCAAACATACATACTTACCTTATTTTCTTCAATAGGTATAAATTCTTCTTTTTTTCTGCTTAAAGTGTTATATATCTTCATAATTAAAATTTTTCTAAAACAAAATCTATTCTGTAAATCAAGGCTTGTTTTCCCAGAATCATGAATATATCATGCATCTCCGGACCGTGTTCAAGTCCTGTAAGAGCCGATCTTACAGGGAAATACAAGGATTTACCCTTGATTCCGGTTTCCTTTTGCACTTTCTTCATTATTGATTTTGCAAGTTCTTCATTAAACTCTTCTTTGGAAAGTATTTCCTTAAACTTATTTAAAACAAGTTTAGCTTCTTGACTTGAAACATTATCTATAACTTCATCATAATAACCATCTTTTCTGAAATCATTAAATATAAATCCTACATGATCATTTATTTCTGATGACTTTTCTATAGAGGTCTTAAAAACTCTTGCCAATTCAACTATCTTATCTTGACTGTAATCTTTTCCTATAAAACCGGCTTCTTCCAAATAAGGTCTTATATCCTTAGCCAAATCTTCGTCCGACATTTGCCTTAAATATTGGCTGTTTACCCAGTCAAGTTTTTGTGTATCAAATACTCCACCTGAGCTTGAAACCCTATTGAAACTGAATTGCTCCACTAATTGTTCATGAGAAAGGATTTCTTCATTTCCTTCAGGCGACCAACCTACAAGGGCTATATAATTTATTAAGGCATCCCTTAAATATCCTTTTTTAACAAAATCTTCAACAGCCACATCGGCATTTCTCTTAGATAATTTCTTTTTATCCTTTCCAAGAACTGTAGGAAGATGAACATAAGTAGGTGCTTGCCAAC
>JAEXBH010000176.1 GCA_023394215.1 Bacillota bacterium
CTTTTCAGATATATGTTTAAGTACGGAAACCCCTCCTTTAGGATAATAGTCATGAGCCAGTATTTCATTAACACCGTCTATCAGAGCCCAAACAGCTGCAGAACATCTCTTGCTCGGAACAAAAATCACGGGATTTTTGGAGCGTACAGCCAAAAGTAAAACTTGTATAGTAGTCAAAACAGATAAAAATGGAGCTATAAAACATAGGCATATACCCTTTGATACAGCCACACTTTTTGTGCCGAGATTTTCATCTAAAAAAATATCATTAACGTCAACATATTTTTTAATATCATTTTTATATTCTTTAAGATAAAAATCAGCCAAAAGAAATTCATCTTCAAACTTGCCGTAATTTGTCTGTTCTACCTGCTTTTTAATCAGGGTTGCGATATTTTCTTTGAGATAGGCCATAAGCCTATCTTCCAAAGAAAATACCGTTTCCTTAGTTTGTTCTTTTAACTTTTCTCTTGCTTCAAGTGCTTCTTCCAAGAGGATTCTCGCCTCTTGTATGGAAAGAAGATCACTATCAATCATTCTCATATTTACCTCCTTATTATGGAAGTAGATTTTCTAATTTATAACGCTTTGTAACCTTAGCTAAATCTTGATGTGGTCTTGGTATTACCAAACTGCTGTAAACAGTGGCTCCCATTCTTTCTACAGCCTTAACTCCCGCTTCAACCGCACTCTTACATGCAGCTACATCGCCTTCAATCAAAACTGATATATAACCGCTCGCCACGTTTTCATAACCTATTATTTCTACGTCTCCTGCCTTAGCCATAGCATCAGCAGCTTCTAAAACGTATACCAATCCGAATGTTTCAATTCCTCCGAATGCTTTTATTCCAGCCATATCTACTCCTTATAAATCAATGTCATGTACAGATATTACATCGCCTATACCTTGTTCAGGTCTTCTCATTACATTATGCGCTGTAACTTTTCCTATCTTTTCAGCCGCTTCAACTCCCGCTCTTACAGCAGATTCACAAGCAGCTACGTCGCCCTTAACTATTACTGTAACCAATGTAGAACCTACATTTTCATAAGAAATAAGTTCAACATCCGCAGCTTTAAGCATCTTATCACATGCTTCCAAAGCCGGTAACATTCCCAATGTTTCTACAAGCCCTACAGCTTGTCCACCATGATATCTCATTTTACCTCCCAATTATTTAATATAAGCGTTTATAGTGTCTTTTTGTTCTTGACTCGCTTTATAATACACAATTAATTCACCATCTTTAAGTTCAAAAGAATCCTCATCTATAAGGCCGTTTTCCTTAGCTGTCATAAGGGCCTCAATCATTGATTTTTTCTTAAATGGTTTATATTTTCCGAATTCTCCCTTTAAAGCTTCCATAACTTCATTAACGGAAGCCTTTTCAACTTTTGTAAAATACTTAAGTATTGCATAGTTCAAAGTCAATTTCATTGCACGTCCTCCTTCTTCTTGAAGAAATCAAGCGGATTAGTTGCTATTGTTACAATACCTACCGCCATTACCAAGGCTGCTACCCAAGCTATAGCCGGTATATCGAAACCTGCTTGCTTCATAAATACGCCTATTATCAACCAGCTGAAGAACGGTCCCCAGAAAGAGTAAGCTCCATTACAAGCCATACCCAAAGCTGCTCCGCACATACTGTTTCCCTTATACCATAAGCTGAATGCATATAAAGTGAAGAAACCGCTGATTACAAAGAATATAAGTGACGGACCGTCTGTAAATGCTCCTGACAATAAGGTTCCGTATATAGAGAAACCGCCACCTTCCATAATTGACAATATAGGCAACAATATAAATAAGTTTGTTAAACCGCTTGTTAACTGTCTTATTGTTATACCGATTTCATAGTCGATCATACTTGTTCCGAAACCGGCTATTGTACCTTCAAATCCCCAACCTATTGCTGCTATTAAAGCAATTATTATACCAAGTGCCATATTGCTTGATCCTTCTCCTGTCAAGCTTGTAAGGCCTATCATAAAACTTGCACCTATACAGATGATAACTCCAAGTATCATCCTTGCTGTCAATGGTTGCTTAAAGAAAATTCTTCCTAAAATTGCACCTACCGCAACATTCAAAGCCGCTATAGGTATTACTATAGGTCCTGCCATCTGAATGGCTATTATGTACGCAACCCCTGCTATAGGTCCTCCGACCAATGCAGCTGTAATCATTATTACACCCGGTTTACTCTTTATAGTTAACCAAAGGTCTCTGAACTTACCTCCCTTTACTGCCATTATGATGGCCCAAAACGCTGAAAATAAGTCATTTAAACCTGCTCCCAAAACTCCCAATAAAAACACCTTTGCCATATCGGATAATACTGAATTCCAATCAGTCCAAATTCCCTTACCCATAGCCACTGTAATAAATGCAGTATACAATCCATATGACATACCTGATAATATAGCTACGGTAAGACCCTTTTTGAAGAATGATGAATCCAATCTTTTCTTGGCTTCTTTTGCTTTCATGGCATCATCGTTACTTCTAACTTCTACCATATATCGTTACCTCCTTCTTATTATTTGAATAACTTAGTATTCAATGAAAACAAATATATGAAATTGTTGTCAAGATAATTTTAATATTTGCCCTAATGTAAGAGTCAATAAAAAAGTTACAAAAATATTTATTTGATTGATAAAATATACTAATCCCACAAATTTCAAGTTTCTTTAAAATATGAAATCATTTTCACGCATATATATGCTTTAAACATGTATATCTTCTCTTCTTAGCCTTCTTAAACCTTAACCTAAGGTCAAGGTGAATATGCGTTCATAATCAAGCCTTTTCACGGCTTTTTAAATAATATAAATAAAAAAAAAGCATCCTACTCGGAAAATTTTAAAAATTCCGAAGCAAATACTTATGCAATAAAAAACTCAAGCCTCGGAAATATTCCTTAGCTTGAGCTTTCAGAAGCCTATTTATAGTCTTCTTCTATTTTACTTATTAAATCAAGTCTATTTTGATGACGACCTCCCTCATATTGGGCAGAGAAAAACTCATCAACTATCATCTTAGCCATATCCTGACCTACAACCCTTGCCCCGAAGGCAATTATATTTGCGTTATTATGTTGCACTGTAAGCCTTGCAGTATAAGGCTCACTGCACACACATGCCCTTATCCCCGGCACCTTGTTTGCTGATAGGGATATACCTACACCGGTCCCGCAAATGAGAACCCCCTTATCAACCTCTCCGTCGATAACAGCCTCGGCAACTTTTCTTCCGTAAATAGGATAATCCGTTCTTTCTTCAGAATCCGTTCCGAAATCTACTACTTCAAATCCCTTGGCTCTAAGATGATCTGCTATTATGTTCTTTAATTCTACTGCAGTATGGTCGTTTCCTATACCTACTCTCATAATAATCCTACTTGCTTATTACCTTTGATTCGATAGGGATAAGCTTAACTTCAGCACCCGGTTCAACCTTGATTTGATCCTTAACAGCCTTTACCATTTCTTCTAATGAAGCTGCTCCGATACCTGCCGGATCTTGTGCTACTGTAGCTGATAATTGTCCTGCTTCGATAGATTTAACCGCTTCTGTATCTCCGTCAGTACCTACAACTATGATTTGACCTTGCTTACCAGCATTGATAACAGCTTGGTATACACCTAAAGCCATAGTGTCGTTACATGCATAGATAGCCTTTAGGTCAGGGTTTTGTTGAATAAAAGTAGTAGCTACATCCAAGGCCTTTTGTCTGTCCCAATCTCCAGGAAGAGAACCTACTATTTCATAACCTGCCGCTTTAAAAGCTTCACTTGCTCCGTTCTTTCTGTCTTCTCCTGAAGCATTACCCGCTTTACCTTCAACGATAGCAACCTTACCCGGAGCGCCAAGCTTTTCGATTATAAACTTAGCACCGTTAGCTCCTACAGCCTTATTGTCAGTAGTTGCGAAAGCTATTACGCTACCCTTTTGAGCAGTTAGTTGTTCCAAATCAACTTTTTCATCTATGTTCATAACATAGATACCTTTTTCATTTGCCTTTACTATACCTTGGATTAGATTTACAGGAGAAAGCGGAGCTACCCCTATAGCCTTATAACCCTTTTCAATCGCACTTTCAAGAAGCTTTAATTGACCTTCAGTATCTTCTTCATTTTGTGCAGCATATACATCTACACTTACACCCAATTCCTTAGCCTTAGCTTCAACACCTTCCTTCATCTTAACCCAAAAGTCAGATGCTTGTGTCTTAAGGATAACAGCATATTCAGCTTGACCTGATTCAGTCTTACCGGCTTCTGTTTTACCAGCTTCTGTTTTACCAGCTTCTGTTTCTGTTTTAGGCTTTTCAGCTTCTTTGTTGTCTCCCTTAGAACAACCAACCATTACTAATGCTGCTATAAGCATTAATAATCCTAAAATTCTAAATTTGTTTTTCATATATTCCTCCCTTTATATTATAAAAATGCTTAGGCATTTTTATTAAAATATTTATCAACATAGTAATATCCGCCACGAACACCGGATTCCTGCTTGTGTTCAGCAAATATATACTCTATGTTTTCAAGCGGATAAGGCCTTCTAAGCCTCTTGTTAATGGCTTCCAAAAGATAAGCTTTGGGAAAACCGTTCATTGATATTACTCCCCCTGCCAATATTACGTAATCAGGGTCCAGTATATTTATTTCAGTTGCAATAACCAAGCCTATATCATCTATAAACTTTCTAAGCTGAGTTGAATCCTTATGTTTTATGAAAAGATCTTCAAAACTCGTATCAGCAAAGCACTCTTCCTTTATGTGGGCAAGATATCTGCCTGAAACTCTCGTTTCCGTACAACCCGTATTACCACAGGCGCAAAGATCATCTACCCCGTATAAGGGTATATGTCCAAGTTCTCCTGCAACCCCGTTTTTACCCTCATATATATCTCCGTTTATATATATGGCGTTGCCGAAACCTGTACCCAAATACATTCCGAGTATTGTTTCTCTCCCTGTCTTATCAAGCTCATAAGTAACTATATCATTCATAAGCAAAAAGTTTACATCCCTATCAAGAAAAATCGGAAGTTTCAAGTATTCCTCCAACTTTTCGCTAAGATTTACATTATCAAGTCCTTTTATATTCGGCGTGGAATAAATTTTTTTCTTATCCTTACTTACACTTGACGGCACCCCTATGGTAATAGCCCTTACCTTGTCCTTCAAATTATTTTCTTCAATGTACCCACTTATTTCTTTACTTAGTAAAAGGTCTGCCCTGCTTTCATTTAAAAATTTACTGGATTTTATTAAAAAGTTTTCAAATCTCCCGTCATCCCATACAGTCCCGATCCTAAGGTTTGTACCACCTATGTCAATTCCTATAACACAGTTCATATCAGTTACCCATGGCAGTTTTATAAGTTTCTTCCATCTTGTCCCAAGCCTTAACAAGATCCTTGTCAAGCCCGAAAAGTCCGGAGCTTCCTACTATAAGTATTTCAGCCCCCGCTTCGCTTAAAATTTTAAATGTCCTCTCATTGCAGGATCCGTCAACTTCTATAAGATACTTATAGCCATTTTCTTCCTTAAGTTTTTTAGCCTCTTTTATTTTGTCAAGCATTTCAGCTATGAAGGGTTGACCTGCAAAGCCAGGATCAACAGTCATAATCGTTATTTTGTCAAGTAAGTGTATATAAGGCTTTATATAAGATAGTGGTGTAGAAGGATTTATTGTAACACCGAACTTTTTCCCCCTTGCCTTAACTAAATTAATAAGTCTGAAGGCTTGTGCATTTATGGTCTCAGCCTGAGGGGAAACCAAATCCGCTCCGGCATCCAAAAGCATAGGTATAAAGTCCTCCGGATTTGTGGTCATAAGATGGCACTCCAAAGGCAAGCTCGTAGCCGGTCTTATGGCCTTTACGAAATCAGGGGACAAGGTAATATTTTTTACATAATGTCCGTCCATTATATCAACATGCAGAGAATAGGCTCTTGAATCCATTATCTCAAGTTGATTTCTCATATCTAAAAAGTCCATACACATTAACG
>JAEXBH010000044.1 GCA_023394215.1 Bacillota bacterium
GTATAGCATATCTTATATCCTGCCTTCTTTGCTAAATCATAAAGGCTCTCCTTATCCTTTTCAGCTCCTGTCACCTTTTTCAAACCGCCTCCGGCAAAATACTCAAAGCCTGAATTAAGCATTTCCAATCCTATTTCATAGTAATTATTTCTACTTGCCTGATGAGCATAAAATGCCGCAGGCGTTGCATGATTAAGGTTTACCGAACTTATTATCCCTATCTTCCACCCAAGCTGCTTATGTAATTTTTCAGAAATCGTTTCATAAGATATACTTCCGCTCGTATCTACGTTTATCATACCGGAATAAGTCTTTTTTCCTGTTGCAATTGACGTTGCTGTAGAAGCGGAATCAGGAGCAAAACTACAAGAATCATATGTAATTGCAGACCCTGCTACCTCAAAATTCATAAAATTCAAATTAATTGGTCCATTTAAAACCGCACCTTTTCTGTCCTCAATTTTTACACTTGGTAAAGCTCTTTCCTCGTCTTCATCAGCTACAGCTCCTAAGTAATCCGCAGCCGCTTGAAACTGAGGATAACTCATACCGTCCCCGATAAATAAAAATACATACTTAGGCTTTTTTACTTCTCCAACATCTATAGCTTTGACAACAGCTTCCTCTTTTATCTCTTTTGATGTCACAGGTAAATTTTGCGAAGATTCACCGGCTTTATCCGTGGATTTGGAACATGCAACAATAGATAAAATCATCACTAAACTAAAAAATCCCAAAACTATTTTTTTTAATTTCATTCCTATCTTCTCCTTTTTAATTTTATCTTTAGATTTTTCATCCAAAACAATTAAAACAAATAAAAATAAAATTCATAAATAAAAACGGTAAATTTCATGTAAAAAAATAGGGGTCGGATCCTGTATCCAATTCCCCTATTTTATAAAATTCATTTAATTTACCACCTGTATTGATATCTTTTCGAGTCTATTAAATTCATTATATATTTCATTTATATTATCAATCGAAGACCACTTAAGCATAACAACATCCAAATCATTTGTATTTTGAATCGAAACTATGGGATTTACCCCTATATAACTATAATACAAAGGATAAATCTCTATTTCATTCTTACTTTGTATCATAATATACTTTTCATCGGGAGATACCGATGCATCAACCGCTAAAGGTACCCTTTCCGTAACTTCCCTCCATGATATGGTCTCATTTGAATTGTTTGCTATATTTATTATAGGCACCAAATCCAAATAAAAATCTTTAAATATCCTGCTTCCCTTGCTTGTATCAAGCGGCATATCTATACTGGATATAAATCTCCATGCCATGGCAGTTCTTCTTATCCCTATATTTGTTTCCTGCGGCGTAATTTCTTGAGTTGTAAGCTCATTTTGTCTTGAAATATTGTTATAGCTTTCCTTCAACGCTGTGATATAAGTCTGGTAACCCGCACTTCCGGAAATTGTCGCAACCCCTAAAGGCATCTTCTTTGCTATGGAATTCAAATTATGAATTTCATAATTTTCCGATACTGCATTATATAGATAATTATATTTTGTAAAACCTATATAATCATCATTTACATAATCAATTCTCCTATATATCTCATCCTCTATCTGATTATTTTTATCCTTTGCATCGGAAAAAGTCGGATTTACCTCTATATTATAATTGGTCGAAAATATTCCGTCTGATGATACGGACCTTTGAGATATGGTCCATAAGCCCGTTTCCTTGGGTATAACTATATTTTTAACTGCTAAAACGTCCGCCTTACTTTGATTCTCATCTTTTCTTATATAATAAGTTTGATAGGAGTAAGAAATCGGCTCTTTTGTGGTTGACTGATTTTTTTTCCTAAGTCCTATTGCCAGACCGAAATTGGTCTTTTGCTTATCTTCATCACCGCTGATAGTTTCACTTATCTTCTTATATTCAGTATCAATTTCTTCAGCACTAAGATTTTTCAAAAAGCTGTAGGAAGTAATATTGTCCAAACCTATAATAGCTAACTTATTGTCATCCAATTGTAAAAGTTCATAGGAAGTAACAAGATCATTACTGACCTTATATACAACTATTTTTTTATCTGTAAGCGAAAGTTCCTTAGGAACGGTTATGAGCTTACTTGTAAAATAAGTTTGAGCATCTATATACCTGGCACTGATCTTCGGATTAATAATATAGTCATCATTTATCTTAATAAGCTTACTCGAAATAAACAAATTAGCTTTATTTTCCTTACTGTTTTTTGAATTATTATTTAAATAGTATACATTATTAACCTTCCACTCTCCCATTATAGGAGGCTCATAAGCCGGCTTATTTATACTTATAGCATCAACATTTCCCTCAGCAATTCCCCTTATACCTATTTTTTCGCAGGCAGCAAGCAAAAGAGTCAAAACCAATAATAAAATTGTAATTTTCTTTTTCATCCTAACCCCCTATCGGAATCCTAAATCTTACGGTTGTCCCTTCATTAAGCTTACTCTCAATCTCGAGACTGCCCTTATGTTGCAATATAATCTCCTCACAAATGGAAAGTCCCAAGCCTGTATGCGACTCACTGCTTGATCCCTTATAAAACTTCGTAGTGACAAGATTAATCTCATCTTCGCCTATT
>JAEXBH010000112.1 GCA_023394215.1 Bacillota bacterium
TCCTTAACGCTGAGATTTCTTATTAAGAATATTTCAACCTCGGCTCCCGCATCACTCCAAGCCTTGGCACTCTCATATTCACAGTTTGTCCCCGGAAAAGTCGCTATAAGGACCTTAGGTTTCTTAACAGTCTTCTTGCTGTATTTATGTGCTTTACCTTCCATGCTTACAGTTTCAATATCTCTATGAATAATATCAACCTTAGTAGGATAAACCGGTTCAAGTTTTCCTTCATATATTTCCTGCATTTTTGAAAGTTCAATTTTCTCTTGCTTAAATAGGATTTCAAAATTTTTTGAAACACAGCCCAACAATTTTTCATCAAGCTCTTCTCTTGACTCTATCACAAACCCGCCAAGTACATTTTTAAACATATCCTCCATTTCAAGACAATCTTCAAATTTTATACCCAGTCTGTTTCCTATAGCCATCTTAAATGCAGCTTCAGCAATCGATGAATTTGTTATGCTGTAAGCACTTACAACAGATTCTTTTCTTAAAATTTTCTCAACTCTTTGCAAATAATCCCTGTTAAATTTATCCGGACTTATCAAATAAAGTTTGTTTCCCTCCATTTTCAACTCCGGAGACATAATATTTTCAAACTTCCCCATTGTTACCGCAAAACTTACAAGGGTGGGAATTACATCTATATTCTCAAAACTTCCGCTCATAGAATCCTTGCCCCCTATTGCCGCCATTTCAAGATCCAATTGTGCCTGAAAGGCTCCCATAAGAGAAGCTAAAGGCAAACCCCATTTTTTAGGATCATTCTTTAAAGAAGGAAAATATTCCTGAAAAGAAAGGTGTATTTGTCCTAAATCTCCACCTGTGGCTATAAGCTTACAAACACTGTCCACTACCGCTTCGTAAGCTGATCCGTAAGGATCAACCTCCGAAATCTTAGGATTAAATCCATAAGCCATAAGCGATACGGTTTTTGTTTTTCCCTTGATTAGGGGTATCGTATGAACCATGGCTTGAATAGGGGTCTTTTGATATTTACCTCCCAAAGGCATAAGCACCGTATTTGCCCCTACAGTAGAATCAAACTGCTGTATAAGTCCTTCCTTACTGCATGAATTTAAACCGGCAAGAACCCTCCTATATCCCTTTTCAAGGCTGCTAAAACAACTTTGTTCATAATTTTTTGCCTTCTTAACATGGGCGGAGATTTCCTTATCGGCTCCGTTTGAATCAAGGAAAGATCGGTCCAGACAAACCACCTTTTGTCCCATAAATTCCATAAGCAAAACGGGTTCTTCGGTAACTTCCGCCACCACGGTCATTTCCAAATTTTCAGACTTGCAGGCTTCTCTCATAAGTTCCAAATCTGAAGGAGAAATTACTAATGCCATCCTCTCTTGAGACTCGCTTATAGCAAGCTCCGTAGCATTAAGCCCGGCATACTTTTTAGGTACCCTGTCAAGATAAATATGAAGCCCGTCTGCAAGTTCCCCGATAGCCACGCTTACTCCGCCTGCACCGAAATCATTGCACTTCTTTATCACCTTAGTAACCTGAGAATTTCTGAATAATCTTTGAATTTTTCTCTCCTCCGGTGCATTGCCCTTTTGAACCTCGGCTCCCGACTGGCTTACAGACAGGATATCATGCGATTTGGACGAACCTGTTGCCCCTCCTATACCGTCTCTGCCTGTTCTTCCCCCTATAAGTAAAATCAAGTCTCCAGCTTCGGGTTTTTCCCTCTTAATATTCTCCCTTTTAACTGCACCTATCACAGCCCCTATTTCAAGTCTCTTGGCAACATAGGAAGGATGATAAAATTCATCCAATAGGGAAGTAGGTAAACCTATTTGATTTCCATAGGAAGAATAACCGTCTGCAGCTGTTTTAACTATCTTTCTTTGAGGCAGCTTACCGGCTAAAGTATCTTCCAAGTCTTCAAGCGGATTTGCAGCTCCCGTAACTCTCATTGCCGCATAAACATATGCCCTGCCTGAAAGAGGATCTCTTATGGCTCCTCCTATACAGGTAGCCGCTCCTCCAAAAGGCTCTATCTCAGTAGGGTGGTTATGGGTTTCATTCTTAAATAGGATAAGCCATTCCTCTATCTCTCCGTCCACATCAACTTCAACCTTTATAGTGCAGGCATTAATTTCATCGGATTCATCAAGTTGCTCAAGCTTTCCCTGACTCTTAAGATATTTCATAGCCATGGTAGCCATATTCATAAGGGTTACAGGCTTATCCTTATTTATAGCTTCCTTAATTTCAAGATATCTTTCAAAAGTTTCCTTTACCCTAATATCGTCTATTTCGATATTTTTTAGCTTTGTATTAAAAGTTGTATGCCTGCAATGATCTGACCAATATGTATCAATCACCCTTATTTCGGTTTCAGTAGGATTTCTCCTTCTACTTTTAAAATAATCCTGAACCATGCCGATATCCGCAAAATCCATGGCAAGTCCCATATCTTTTAAAAGTTTTTTCAAATCTTCCCCATCAAATTCAATAAACCCGTCTATATCACGTACTTTCTTTATTTCACTATTTTCAGAAATCAAACACCCACAAGTTTCTAATGATACTTCATGCGAATCTACCGGATTTATTATATACTTCTTTATGTCCTCCAAGTCCTTATCGCTCAAAGTCCCCTTAATCACATAAACACAGGCATATTGAAGTTTAGGTTTTTCAACTTGTGCCATAAGCTGTATACAGCTTGCCGCCATATCAGCCCTCTGATCATATTGTCCGGGTAAAAAACTTACTGCAAATGCCTTTTCATTGCCTGCAAGATTTAACTCAAAAAAGTAATCATCCAAAGGAGGCTGAGAGAAAACATTTGTAAGCGCACGATCAAATATATCCTCACTTATACCCTCTACATCATACCTGTTAATAATTCTAAGAGATTCCGCTTGCCCGATATGCAAGAAATCCCGTATTTCCTTAAGCAAGGAGTTGGCCCTGTTGTTTAAGCCCTCCTTGGGTTCAACGTACACCCTATAAAGCATTTTTCCCCTCCAATTCCAAAGCCCTCGAGCCTATATCCTTCCTGTAATGACTGTGATTAAAATGTATTAATTCAACCTTATCATATACATCATCTACAGCCTCTCTCAAACTGCTTCCGAGTCCTATCACATTTAAAACCCTGCCCGCACTTGAAATAAGCTTTCCTTCATCATCAAATTTAACACCGGCAAAATATATGCTTTCTTTAATATCCTCAGGATAATTTATCCTATTTAATTTCATGGGATTTTCAGGATACCCCTCACATGCCATAACCAAACATGCGGAAGCCTTGTCGGAAAACCTTATAAATTTACTGTCAAGCCTTCTATCGCTAACCGCCAACATTATATCCAAAAGATTTGACTCTAAAAGAGGTAATATAGCCTGAGTTTCAGGATCCCCAAATCTTGCATTATATTCTATTACCCTAAGTCCGTCTTCAGTCAGCATTAGGCCGAAATAAAGGCAACCCCTAAAATCCAAGCCTTCTTTCTGCAATCCTTTTAGGGTAGGCAGCATTATTTTTTCTACAAATTCTTTTTCAACTTCGTTTGTAAAAACGGGATTTGGGGCTATGACACCCATACCTCCCGTATTGGGTCCCAAATCTCCGTCAAAAACCCTCTTATGATCCATACTTGACAACATGGGAACAACAGTCTTTGTATCACAAAAAGACAGGACTGATATTTCGGGCCCCTGTAAAA
Organism: Bacillota bacterium; assembly: GCA_023394215.1. GTDB lineage: Bacteria > Bacillota > Clostridia > Tissierellales > Peptoniphilaceae > JAUMWX01. Next base: position 3,699 of record JAEXBH010000112.1, read on the forward strand.
ATTCCTCTATTACAAGAGATTTTGAGCTATCACCAAATTTTCCTTCCACCATAAATTCTATAAGGGTAGCTTTAGCCTGGTCTAAATTTTCAGCTATCACAACTCCCTTACCCAACGCTAGCCCGTCGGCCTTAATAACTATAGGAAATTTTGATTTTTCAATATAATTAAGTGCATCATGCAAATCTGAAAAAGCCTTATATGAAGCTGTAGGTATCCCATATTTTCCCATAAAAGATTTAGCAAAGCTCTTGCTGCCCTCAAGTTTTGCAGCATTCTTGGAAGGTCCGAAAGCCCTTATCCCCTCTCTTTCAAGAATATCAACCAAGCCAAGCACAAGAGGATCATCCGGTGTAACTATACAAAAGTCTATTTCTTTGTTTTTGCAGAAATCTACAATTTTTTCAAAATCCAAAACACCTATATGGCTTACCTTCTCCAAAAAATCCATCCCGTCATTTCCCGGAATACAAAAAAGTTTTACCTCAGGATTTTGAATATGAATTTTCTTACAAATTGCAAATTCTCTACCTCCGCTTCCGATTACAGCTACTTTCATTTTTACCTCCTAATGGTGGAAAAGCCTTGTTTGATTAAATATCATAACAAGCTTGTTTTTATTGCAGGTTTCTATAACAAGATCATCTCTAAGGGAACCTCCCGGTTGAACTATAGTTGATACACCGCTTCTGATGGCCCTCTTTATGTTATCGTCAAAAGGGAAAAAGGCATCGGATGCAAGACTTACTCCCCTAATCTTATCAAGAAAATCTCTCTTTGCCTCATCTGTCAAAGGTTCAGGCCTTTTTACAAAATACTTTTGCCATATGCCCTCCTCACATACATCCTCCTCATTTTTATTTATATATGAGTCTATAACATTATCTGTATTTGCCCTTCCCAGGTCCTTTCTGAATTCAAGACTTAAAACCGCCGGATGCTGCCTCAAAAACCATGTGTCGGCCTTATCTCCTGCAAGTCTTGTACAATGGATTCTTGATTGTTGTCCCGCTCCGACTCCTATAGCCTGTCCGTCAAAAGCGTAGCAAACAGAATTTGATTGAGTGTATTTTAAGGTAATAAGGGCTATTATCAAATCATTTATTGTATCCTCGTTAAGGAACTTATTTTCCGTAACAATATTTGTAAGCAAAGATCTGTCAATTTTTATATCATTTCTTCTTTGTTGAAAGCTTATGCCGAATACATCCTTTACTTCCAAATCTTCGGGCTTATAGGCAGGATCTATCTCGATAATATTGTAATTACCATTTCTTTTTTCTTTCAATATCTCAAGGGCCTTTTCTTCATAGCCCGGAGCTATGATGCCGTCTGAAACTTCTCTTTTTATAATCCTTGCCGTTGTCTCATCACATATGTGACTCAAACCGATAAAATCACCAAAAGAAGACATCCTGTCGGTTCCTCTTGCCCTTACGTATGCCGTTGCTATGGGCGACTGATCCAAGCCTTCTATATCACTTGCAAAATACACCTTCTTCATAGTTTCTGAAAGGGGTCTTCCTATGGCTGCCGATGTCGGCGAAACATGCTTAAAAGATGTCGCTGCAGGCAGCCCTGTAGCCTCACTCAACTCCTTAACAAGCTGCCAGGCATTAAAAGCATCCAGCAAATTTATATATCCCGGTCTTCCGTTCAATATCTTTATCGGAAGATGACTTCCATTTTTCATAAAAATTTTTGCAGGTTTCTGATTGGGGTTGTTCCCGTATTTTAATTCAAATTCCTTCATTTTCGTCTCCGTTTTTATTATATATCTTTAAATCTGTCGCTTTTCCGCTCACAAGGTCTATAGTCAAATCCAAAAGAGAAATTTTATATTCCGGATTTATAGAATCCCAAACGAGCTTACCCATATTTGCAGTCCAAGTAAAATACTTAGGTTCTCCCTCAAAAGTAGGAAGCGGATTTCCATTGCCCATATATGTATGTATAAGATGGCCTTGACAGGCGCTTATTGGGTAGGTATAAAAAAATCGACTTGAATCCGAACCCTCTTGATTAAAGGATTTTATTATGCTTATTTCATAATTTTTTTCATTTAAAACACAGCTTATTCTCGGTGTAAAATTGGGGGCATCAGGTTCATAATCCCTCGTTAAAAGGGCCCTATGACTGCTTTCTCCCCTATTTAAAAACTCAAATATAGTTTGAGTTTGATCTCCATTTGTGACTATATGGGTATTTCCTAAAGCTTTATATACCGGATATATTATTAAAGTCGGATCCTCTAATTTTGAAGGATCAAAAGCTTGAGTCTTTACACTCTCGCCATCTTTAACAAAAACCCTGTTCTTGGAATTTTCACTCCTGCCCATTATAAAATAAACTATATTTGCCCTTGTTTTATCCTCGTTTACAGCAATAAGTATGGTCCTGCCCGGATAATCTATGCTTTCAAAATATTCCTTAATAGAAATTTCTCTCATTTTATCCTTCCTTTAACTATTTCTCTCGATAAATCTTCTATAACTCTTGGATACAGCTTATGCTCCACCTCTTTTAAAATCCTCTCTTGCAAACTTTGTGCCGTATCACCCTCTCTGACCTCTATCGCCTCCTGAGCAATAATCTTTCCGCCGTCGGCAAGCTCATTTACATAATGTACTGTAGCTCCCGACAACTTTACGCCTGCCTTTATAGCGGCCTCATGGACCTTTATCCCGTAAAAACCTTGGCCTGAAAATGCCGGTATAAGGGATGGATGAATATTTATTATCCTGTTTTCATAATGCTTAACAAAGTTCTCACTTAAAATATTCATAAAGCCTGCCAATACTATAAGGTCTATACGGGCTTCATCTATCAAAGCAATAAGCCTATTTTCAAAATCTTCCTGACAGGAAAAATCCTTTCTTTTTACGAGAAAATTTTTAAGTCCGTGCTTCTTAGCCCTTTCCAAACCGTAGGCACCCTCTCTGTTGCTTATTACAAGCTCTATCTGCCCATGCTTTATCTTTCCAGCTTCTATCGCATCTATTATAGCCTGAAGGTTTGTTCCTCCCCCTGAAATTAATACAGCCAATTTAGCTTTCATAAATGCTCCTAAATGAAGTTTACTCTAATTTCACTTCTTACAACACTACCGATTTCGTATGCCGAAATATCATACTCATCTAAAATTTTAAAAATTTCTTCTAAGTTTTCAGCTCCGGCAACAAGGGTCATACCGATTCCCATATTAAAGGTATTGAACATATCCTTATCACTTATCTCTCCTATTTCCTGTATAAGCTTAAATATAGGCAAAATTCTGATCTTATCCTTAACAATTTCCACCGCCAAATCATCAGGCAGGCTCCTCGGTATATTTTCGTAAAAACCGCCCCCGGTGATATGGGCAAGAGATTTTACCAAGTCCGCATCTAAAAGTTTAAGTATAGGCTTTACATAAATTTTTGTAGGCTCCAAAAGACATTCCCCTAAGCTCTTACCGTCCAAAGTCGGATACTTTTCGTCCAAAACCTCCTTGTTTCTTATATCAAACACCTTTCTTACAAGAGAAAATCCGTTTGAATGAACTCCCGAACTTGCAAGCCCTATAAGCACATCTCCTTCTTTTACAAGGCCCTTATCAATTATCCTGTCTTTTTCAACAATCCCATTGCAAAATCCTGCAAGGTCATATTCATCCTCCGGATAGAATCCCGGCATTTCAGCAGTTTCTCCTCCTACAAGAGGAACTCCGGCTTCAACGCAACCGTCACATATACCCTTTACTATTTCTTCAATCCTGATCGGATCATTTTTCCCGCAAGCTATGTAATCCAAAAAATTTATGGGTTTTGCCCCTGCACATAAGACGTCATTTACACACATGGCTACAAGGTCGATTCCTACTGTATCATGCTTATCCATAAGGAAGGCAAGCTTAAGCTTTGTCCCTACCCCGTCCGTAGATGAAATCAAACAAGGATTTTTATACTCGTTTACCGGAAGATCCAAAAGCCCTCCAAATCCCATAGAATCAAAGCTTTGACCCTTCTTCATAGTCCTTTTTATGTGCTTTTGCATCCTCTCAACCGCTTCATATCCCGCCTCTATATCGACTCCCGCCGCCTTGTATGTTTCTGAATTAGATTGATGTTTCATTTTTTATTCCTTTCCGTTCCAACAATAGGTACACAACTTATCAGGGTCTAAACCTATCGCCTCCACAATTCCTGAAATAGATTGAAAATCCACACTATTGAAATTTAATTTTTCAGCTATCATCTCCCTAAGCTTTCTACCTCTTTGACTGGTCTTATCCGAATATTCATCTATATGTTTAAGTCCTTCTTCCCCTTCAAGTTCCACTATAGTCTTTCTTGTAATAAGCCCCATTTCCGGTATCGGTGCATTGAAGTTCAAAAACTTACAAGGATACATCATAGGCGGACAGGCGCTTCTCATATGAAGGTTTTTAGCCCCGCTCGCCTTCAAAAATTCAACAGTTTCCCTAAGTTGAGTTCCCCTGACAATGGAATCGTCAACAAAAAGCAGATTTTTACCCTCAATCATTTCCCTAACAGGGATTTGCTTCATCTTAGCAGTTCTATTTCTTATTTCCTGTTGTTGGGGCATAAAGCTTCTTGACCAGCTCGGCGTGTATTTTATAAAACATCTTGCAAACTGAACGCCGCTTTCGGCAGCATAGCCTATAGCATGGGGAACCCCTGAATCCGGCACCCCGCAAACATAGTCAATTTGGTCAAAAAGGCTCTTATCAAGCTCCTCTTTGGCTAAGATTCTCCCATTTCTGTTCCTCATAATCTCAACATTTACACCCTCATATGTAGATGTTGGATAACCGAAATAATTCCACAAAAAAGAACAGATTTTCATTTCTTCCCTAGCTTGAGACAGGACTTCTATACCATCGGTATTTATTTTTACAATTTCCTGAGGTCCCAAGGAACGCAAAAATTCATAGTCGGTCTTATACATAGCAAACGATTCAAAACTCACGCAATGACCATCCTTGTTGAAACCTATATTTACCGGTATTCTGCCAATCCTGTCTCTTGCAGCTATTAAACTTCCGTCAGCAGTCAGTATAACAATATTACAGGAACCGGCTATGAGGCTTTGAGCATAAAGGATACCTTCCTTGAAACTGTCCTTTTCGTTTATAAGCGAGGCCACTATTTCTGTCGGATTAATCCTGTTCCTGCTGAGAGCCTCAAAATGCACTCCCTTTTGCCTCAACTTATATTCATAAATATCCCCGGCATTACTTATAAGTCCAAGGGTACATATAGCATAGGTGCCCAAATGAGAACTTATAAGAAGGGGGGCGGGAGAATCATCGGATATACATGCCAAACCGCTTGTTCCCTTCATATTGTCAAAAACATCAGCAAATTTACTCTTAAAAGAATTGCTTTGTATGTTGTGTATCTCCCTTTGAAAACCTATTTCTCCATCAAGCATTATAAGTCCTGCCCTGTAAGTACCAAGATGGGAATGGTAATCTATTCCGAAAAACAGGTCAGTAATACATTCTTTTTTGGAGCTAACTCCGAAAAATCCGCCCATATCAACTCCTAATTTTCTTTAAAAAACAATTTATTTAATTCAAGCGGTTCTATATATTGTCCATCCTTATAGACCCTCATATTTCCTGAAGCAATTTCATCTATAAGGATTACCCTTCCATCCTTGTCATATCCGAATTCAAACTTAATATCATAAAGGTCAAGCCCCTTTTCCTTAAGATCGTCTGCCACAACCTTTGTAATATCTTGTGTCATTCTCTTAATATC
>JAEXBH010000126.1 GCA_023394215.1 Bacillota bacterium
CTTTTACCCATGGACAATGAGCTTTTTGCAAAGGGGTATTTTTCCCTGTTGGTGAAAAAGCTTGTTCCCTACGGTTATCAAAAAGATGAGCTTATTAAAAACATTTGGATAGGGACAAAAGCCATGGTTGATAATAATGGAAGCAGGCTTAACCGAGAGGCTTTTTGGGATGCTTTTCATAAAATTTATGGGGACAAGGTTTTTGATCATATGCCGATTTTTGATGATTTTTATGAGAATGATTTTAAAGAGGCAAGGAGATTTGCAGGGTTTAATGAAAAAAGTAAGACCGTGATTGAACTTGCAAAAGGGTTTGGTTTTAAATTGATTTTGGCTACAAATCCAATATTTCCTACAAGAGCAACCCAGCTCAGAATGGCTTGGGCAGGTTTAAAAGAGGATGATTTTGAGTTTTTTACAACTTATGATAACTCATCTTTCTGTAAGCCTAATCTTTCCTATTATGGAGAAATATGTCAAAAATTGGGTATAAATCCCAATGAGGTTTTAATGGTAGGAAATGATGTTGATGAAGATATGATAGCATTGGAACTTGGTATGCAAGTATTTTTATTGACAGATAATTTGATAAATAAGTATGAAAAGGATATATCAAAGTATCCCAAGGGAAATTTTGATGATTTGCTATTATTTTTGCAAGATTTATCCAAGCATAATTAAAAGTTTATTTAAACCCTCTGCCTTTATTTTAGCAGAGGGTTATTCTTAAGAAGTAACCAAAGTATTTTAACTGTAAGAAGGGAGTTTATATGAACAATATTGAAGTTAGCAGGGAGCTTTTGGATTTTATAAAGTCAAGTCCCAGTATGTTTCATGCTGTGGCTACCATAGAAAGTTATTTGAAAGAAAACGGATATAAGTATTTGCCGGAGGGACAGGCTTGGGAACTGAGCTATGGCGGCAAATATTACAGCAAGAGAAATGATTCAAGTATTATAGCATTTAACATAGGTGGGGAAATGGATGATTATCATTTTCAAATTTCAGCAGCCCATGGAGATTCACCGACTTATAAGATAAAAACAAATCCCGAACTTGAAGCTTCAGGGGGGTTTTTAAAATTAAATGTTGAGGCCTATGGAGGGATGATAGATTCAACATGGTTTGATAAGCCTTTAAGTTTGGCGGGAAGAGTTTTGGTTGAAGAAGATGGAGAGCTTGTCTCAAAACTTATTTATATAGACAAAGATATACTATTAATTCCAAATATGCCTATACATTTTAACAGGGAAGTGAATTCCGGCTATGCCTTTAACAGGCAGGTCGACCTTTGTCCTCTATTTTCTGCCGGACTCATGAAAAAGGGAGCTTTTGATCTTATGATTGCTGCTGAATTGGGAATTGAAGTCGGACAAATTATGGCAAAGGATCTGTTTTTGGTAAACAGGCAGGAAGCCTCGGTTTGGGGCTATAAGGATGAATTTATTTCGAGTCCGAAACTTGATGATTTACAGTGCGCTTTTGCCTCTCTTAAGGGATTTTTAGGGGGAGATAATAAAAATACAATCAATGTATATGTTTGCTTTGACAATGAGGAAGTGGGTTCAAATACAAAACAGGGTGCCATGTCAACATTTCTTAAAGATGTTTTAAAGAGGATAAATATAGGATTGAACAGGTCTGAAGAAGACTATTATCAGGCATTATCAAGGTCTTTTATGGTAAGCTGTGATAACGCTCATGCCGTACATCTAAATCATGAGGAAAAATTTGATAAGGAAAACAGAACTTACTTAAATAAGGGGCTTGTAATAAAGGAAGCGGCAAATCAAAAATATACGACAGATGCTTTCAGCCAGGCTGTTTTCAGAAAGCTTTGTAACTTGGCGGATGTACCGTTTCAAAATTTTGCAAATAGAAGTGATGTTACAGGGGGCTCTACTTTGGGCAATCTTTCAAATACCCAAGCATCTATGCATGCGGTTGATATAGGGCTTGCACAACTTGCCATGCATTCAAGCTATGAAACTGCCGGTGTAGAAGATACACTATATGCGATAAAGGTTTTGGAAAAATATTTTTCAACCAATATAAGTATAGAAGAAGCCGGAAGGGTTAGGTTTTTATAATATGATTTTATTTAAGAATACTACCATAATAGATGGTAGCGGGAATGGAGCCTATATAGGCTCCATACTTGTAGAGGGGGATAGGATAGTTGACATAGGAAAAACTGTATTATACCCGAAAGGAACAACTATTATCGATGCAAATGATAAATATATAACACCTGCATTTATAGATTTGAATCTACTTGATGTTTCCGAAAAAGAAGGCGATATATCTGAAAATCTTAAATATTTTAAGAAACAAGGTGTCGGGAGTTTTATTTTAGAAACTGATTCAGATAATAATTTTATAAATTCAGATGAAAATATTTATTGCAGTTTATCTTACAATCTTTTAAGAAAAAAGATATTTCCGTTTGACGAAAAATTAAGTCGGGAGCAAACGCTAAAGCTTGAATCTTTGATAGCGGAAAATTTAGATAAAAATTTTATTGGACTGTCAATAAATTTGCGAGAATTCCCGGTTGATGTTTTGGATTTTAATGAAATTTTAAGCATAGCAAAAATTGTAAAGGAAAAGGACAAAGTTTTAAATATAAGTCCGAGAGCTGTATCCTCGGGGGATTTGAATGTAAAAAAAACTATGTTCTCAGACCCTCTTATAAGGGCATATAAGGAGATAGTGGAAATAGCTAAATTGAGTAGGGTTAAATTGAATATAAGGGATATTTTATTAATAGGCAATTTATCGCAAAAGCTTTTTTCAAAGATTATGGAAATGATAGATCAGGCAAACAGAAGCGCTTGTGATATTTCTTTTCAGGTATCGCCATATAGCTTTTTGCAAGTAAAGGCAGAGTCTTTTTTACCTCAAAGATTTAAATCCTTATATAGATCACAAGTTTTATCAGATACAGATATTAAAAAGCTTAAGGCTTTATATAAAGATTTGATTAAGAAATCGGGCTTATCCTATAAAGATATAAGCCTTGTTGCATGTGGACAAAATTATACCGATTTAGGAAAAAGTTTAGCTGAAATTGCTGAAAAAGAAGGTAGGGATCCATTTGAAGTTTTTGAATACCTGCTTAAATCATCGGCGATTTTATCGGTTAACAAGGCTCAATCTGATGATATGTTGGATAAGATGATCAGAAACCCTTATGCAATATTTTCATCAAGGGCTGTTTATAGAGAAGATGGAATGGTGGATGAAGGAGTTTTTACAAATTACCCTAAATTTTTCAGGCTGGCTGTAGAAAAGGGAATTTACCTTGAAGACCTTGTTTATAAATTTACCGGTAAGGTTGCCGAAAGATATGGTCTTAGGGATAGGGGGATATTGAAAAAGGGGTACTATGCCGACTTGGCCTTATTGAAAAAGGATAAGATAGCAAGCTCAGCCCCTTCTCTCATCGACGCCTTGTATGTGAATGGAAATAGGGTTAAGTGATTGGACTGTAAGCGTTGAAAATCCCTGTTGAGGTAATTGAAACTACCTCAGCAGGGAATTTTTGTGCTTTATAATTTAATATTTAATTCTTTTATTTTGTTATTTAATCTCCAAATTATCAACCCTATCTTTTATGTTTGCAAGTCCGTTAGGGATATATTTTATATATTCCTTATCCATGTATTCGGATGTAAGCAGGATACTTGCACTTACAGGGCTCATTGCTACAGGTACATCGTAAAGAACGGCTATTCTCAGAAGGGCTTTTACGTCCGGGTCATGGGGTTGAGCCTTCATAGGGTCCCAGAAGAAAATCATCATATCAATGTTTCCTTTTGAGATTTCTGCGCCTATTTGCTGGTCGCCGCCAAGAGGACCGGAAGAAAAGGATTCTATTTCAAGACCGAAATTTTCCCTTATAATTGTAGAAGTTGTACCTGTTCCGCACAAATGGTGATTTTTAAGTATATGACTATAGTTGGACATCCAGGCAAATAATTCTGTTTTTAAGCCGTCGTGAGCTACCAACGCTATCCTTTTTTTCTTTTCAACCTTTATTTTAAGTAACGGAGATTTCATAATCTTATCCTAAAAATCCAAGCCTTGTAGGGCCTTTATTAATTTATCCCTTTGTTCAGGGAAATCATTTTTGTCTGAATATGCCTCAAAAAAGAACATTTTTCCGTTTATTTCCTTGAAAAAGTTCAATATTTGCAGCTTGTGCTTATTATCTTTTGCCATTTCGTTATACTCCATAGCATAGGCTTCTTTACCGTCAACTGTTATGTTTTGTCCGGAAATTACATCTCCTCGGTCAAAAGCACCTGAAAGGTAAAGGTTTTGGTAAAGTTCTTCTTTTGCTCTTGTTAAAGCTTCTTTATCATTTACATCGCCTTCTGCTATAAATTTTACCAAGAAATCACTAAGTTTATATTGCTTTAATTCTTGAGCTATACTTGCACGGTCTTCTTTAGTTTGAGATGTCATGTTATTTAAGAAGTCCTTGACTCTTAACTCAGCGTCGGTATCGTTTAGTTCAACCACAAGAAAGATTGAGCTGCCGCTTTTAGCGATAAGTTTTACAGTTGAAATACCCTCATTATCTACTGAATAGTAGTCGTCATATTTACTTGAATTGACTTCTTTCCAACTGTATTTTAGATTGACTTTAGTGCTTGAGTCGACGGTAAGAGTTTTTCCGAATATTCCTAAAGCGTCAAAGACATCACCGTGAAGAGTAAATACAATACCTATTACAAATATAATAGCTAAGGACAGAAGCCTTCTGAAAAGACGGGCAAATATGGATTTGCCTACCTCCTTGGCCATATTTGGTTTTTGATAACCGTCCTCGTAAGTTCTTGTTTCAAGCTTGTGAACTGTAGGATCATTTGCTTCGAAATTTTCATTAGCATATGAATCATCAGTGTTTTCATCGCTTGCTAAGCCCTCATTTGACACAGAGCTTTCCTTAGCGGAAATGAGAGTTTCTTTTGCGGTTAATCTTTTGTCTTGAAAATCATCATTTTCAATTTCCGGGCTTTCATCGTTTCCGTATGGGTTTGAGCCATAAGGATCTTTTTGGTCAAAACCTGTCATATATATTCTCCTTAAAATAATTTTATAGTGCTATAATATCAAAAAAAATTAATATTATAAATATTTTTATTTGAATTTTTTTCTATTTGATCTTACGAGCGAGTAGGCGAGAATTTTGAAACTTTCATCCATAAAATCCTTTTCTTTTTTATCAAGGTCTTTGAATTTATTGTTCATTTGCGGGATTAATTTTGTAAAATTTTCAAATAAATAATTTATGTCGGGTATTTCCAAATCGACCATAGCCCTATAAATAATATTTATAAACTTTTCTTTTCTGTCCGGCTCAAGACTTGATAGGAGTTCGTATAGAGATTTATTCGATATTCTGCCCAACCTGTTGATTTTTTTCGCCTCTTTGAACTTTCCGTTTTCTATAATCCAAGAATAAGGATCATGCTGTAAAATCCACCTTTCTTTACTTTCAACTATTTTTACAGGTGTGGATGATATAAGAAGGTTGCCTATTATTCCGCACTCGGGAACGGTTTTTTGGGAGAAGTTCGCAAGTCTTTCAAATTCTTCTTCGCTTAGACTGTTTTCCTTGAAACCGGGACCGTCGTGGTTGAAAAGCTTTAATATTTTATTTTGTATATGTTCAGGACTTTTCACATAGGCATACTCGGCAAGATTTCCACCCTTTGAATGGCCTCCTATAATAATTTTTCGGTGCCTTTTGCAGTTTTCAAGAAGATATTTAAGAGCGTCTTCCTGTGCCGGAACCGGAAAGGAGAAAGTCATATTAAAATCTTCCTTCCAACCTAAAATACTGGCGTCCGTACCCCGAAAGGCTATGTAGGTCAATTCATCGTTTAGGATATAGCTTGATGCTGAGAACTGCTCTTCTTGGAAAGTATCCCTTATATCCACATAATCACTTATTATCATTTGATTAAATCTCGGATTTGCCGCTAAGGCCAAAAGAAGGTTTATATTATTTAAGCCATCTCGTTTATTTAATTTATTAAACATATCATTGGAAAGCTCATTATAGGATAAATCGCTAAAATGTATTCGTTTAAGATTTTCTGAAAAGTATTTTTTTAGCGATATGTAGGAGAATTGACATAAAATAAGGCTGTCAATCTCATTTAGAGGATATTCTTTGAATGATCTTTTTTCTTCATATAGATAATTTATAATATTTGTCATAAATTTTTTCATCCTTTCTTTATGATTATATCACTTAGGAGTTATTAAAGCATAATTTGTTCATATTTAAAGAATATAATTAATTTAAAACGTGACTTATTTATTGTTTAGGTGTATTCTAATAGGATAGAAAATTTTTGGAGGAGAAATGTTTAAGTTATTAAAACGCTTTGATTTAAAGCAATTTATGATTATAGTTTTAATCATAGGACTGATGTGCGGTCAGGTATATTTTGAACTTAAGATACCAGATTATATGTCTCAAGTAACCCAACTTGTGCAAACTGAAGGATCGGATATGGGGGAAATATGGAAGAACGGCTTATATATGATGATATTTGCCTTTGCCAGCCTGTTAATATTGGTTATAATCACATATTTTTCAGCTTATATAGGATCCGTATTTTCCTATGATACAAGAAAGAGTATGTTTGATAAGGTTCAAGAACTCGGAATGGAGGAGAGTAAGGCATTTTCTACAGCCAGTCTTATAACAAGGACAACAAATGATATAAGTCAGGTTGAGATGTTTTTGAGTATGGGGCTTATGATAGTAATAAAGTCACCTATAACTGCAATATGGGCTATAAGTAAGATACTCAATAAGGGTATGGAGTGGTCGATAGCAACAGCTATAGCCGTTGCAATTATGCTTACAGCGGTGGGTTTTCTGATCATTGTTGTCGGACCTAAGTTGAAATTGGTTCAAAAATTAACGGATAAAATTAATAATGTTACCAGAGAAAATTTAGCTGGTATCAGGGTGGTTAGAGCTTTTAATGCCGAAAAATACCAAGAGGATAAGTTTGAATATGAAAATAAGAGGCTTACCGACCTGCAAAGATTTAACCAAAAATCATTTGCGATTATCCAGCCTCTTATAATGATGGTTATGTATTTTTTAAGTCTTGCTATATATTTAATAGGGGCAAATTTGATAGCAAGGGCGAATATGTTTGACAAGATAGAACTTTTCGGTAACATGATAGTATTTTCTTCCTATGCTATGCAGGTAATTATGTCATTTTTAATGATGGCATTCGTTATGTTTATGTTTACCAGAGCACAAGTATCAGCAGACCGTATAAATGAGGTTCTTGACGAAAAAATAAGAATATTTGACGGTAATATAATAAATAGCGATCCTGAGATGGTGGGTCAAGTTGAATTTAGAAATGTATCATTTAAATACAGGGATGCCGAGGAATATGTATTGCAGGATATATCCTTTAAAGTTGAAAGGGGTGAAACCATAGCCTTTATAGGTTCCACCGGTTCAGGTAAGTCGACTTTGCTTAATCTTGTGCCGAGATTTTTTGATGTTGTTGAAGGGAGCGTCTTGGTTGACGGTATAGATGTAAAGGATTATAAATTATCTGCCCTTTATGATAAGTTCGGTTATGTTCCGCAAAAAGCCGTAATTTTTAATCTTGATGTTAAGGATAATGTGGCATACGGAATGGAGAAGGAAAAAAGAGATTTAAATAATATAAAGAAAGCTGTAGAAGTTGCTCAAGCTAAGGATTTTGTCGAGAATATGGATCAAACATATGACAGTATGATATCCAGAGGAGGGACAAATATATCAGGAGGCCAAAAACAAAGACTTGCTATAGCAAGAGCTGTGGCGAGAAAGCCTGAAATATATATTTTTGATGATACTTTTTCCGCTCTTGATTTCAAAACTGAAAGAAGCTTAAGAAGGGAACTTGCAAAATATACCGAAGATGCTACGGTTATGATTGTTGCAACAAGAATAAGCACTATAATGAATGCCGATAAAATAGTAGTTTTGGAAAACGGAAAGATGGTAGGTTACGGCAATCACAGATACCTGCTTGAAAATTGTGATATTTATAAAGAGATAGCCTATTCGCAACTGTCAGAGGAGGAATTAAAAAATGATGAAAAATAAAGGAAAAATTTCTTCTCAAGATAGGAAAAATAATAATTTTGGTCCGGTTATGAAAAGACTTTTTAAGGAGCTTGGAAGTTACAGAAAGGTAATTTATATAACATTTATTCTTGCTATAGTAAGTTCGATTCTTGCAATTTATGCTCCGAATAAGCTTAGAGATTTGGTAGATAATATTTCTAAGGGTATAAAACCGGATACTGAAGCACTTGAAGAGATATCAGGTAAAATTGGAGATAACCTTAAAAAGCAAATTTTTGAGGATATTGAATATAGAGGGGTTAAGATTTCCGTTTCGGATCAAATGAGCTTTGCCAAGGTTTTGCAGGAAGGAAAAACTTCTATAAATCAGGGAAGCGGTGCTTCCGGTAAGGATATAAGTCAGGAAGATAGGGAAGAACTTATGAAAAAGTTTGAAGAACTTCCCGAGTCGGTTAAAAGTATAATATCTCCAAAGATGGATATGGACGCAATCAGTGATATAGGCTTGATTTTGGCGTGTTTATACCTGCTTTCGACCCTATTTTCATATATGCAGGCATATATGATAGCCGGAGCTACAAATAATTTTGCCAAAGAGTTAAGAAGCAGGATTTCGAGAAAAATAAATGCTCTGCCTCTTAAATATTTTGATAAGAATCAAATAGGAGACGTACTTTCAAGGGTTACAAATGATGTTGACTCAATTTCGACAAATATGAACCAGTCATTTTCAACTGTAGTAAGTTCCGTAACCATGATTTTGGGCGCCCTTTTAATGATGTTTATAACAAACTATAAAATGGCATTAGTAGCCGTGCTTTCAAGTTTATTGGGATTTGTATTTATGTTTTTAATTTTATCCAAATCACAAAAATACTTTGTTGAAAGACAGAAAATTATAGGTAAGTTGAACGGACAGGTTGAGGAAGTATATTCGGGCTTAAATGTAGTAAAAATATATAATGGTAAAAAAGAATCCACCGAAAGATTTGACAACCTGAACGAATCGGTGTATAAGGCCAATATGATGAGTCAATTTTTGTCAGGGCTTATGCAGCCAATTATGATGTTCATAGGTAACTTCGGTTATGTAGTGGTAAGTATATTTGGAGCCGTTTTAGCCAAAAACGGAGAAATCAGCTTTGGTGTCATAGTTGCTT
>JAEXBH010000170.1 GCA_023394215.1 Bacillota bacterium
CCTTCAGGAAGAATTGGAGATTTGGGAAAAAGAATATAATTTAAAAAAAGATAGGATAATTTTAAATGAAAAAGAATCCTTAGATTCTGAAAATAAGCTTAATCTTTTAAAAGAACAAGTTAAATTTTATCAGCTTGATATAGACAGGATAAGTGGAGATATTTTATCAAGAAGTCAAAAGTACAATCAGAATACTGAAAAAATTTCAGGATTTGAGGATAAAATTAAGGAACTTGAGACATCTAAGGTAGAAATTCAAGAACAAATATCAAGACTTAAGGAAGAAAATATTGATAAGAAAAAACTTATAAGGGAAATGGAAACCTTATTGGATAACAAGCAGGAAGAGCTTAAGAAGTTAAATGTAAGACTTTCCGGACTTAAGGTTGATCAGGGCACCAAGATACAGCTTGATATAAGCAATAATAAGCTTAAAGAAACTTATCTTAAGGAAATATCAAGACTTGAGGACTTGCTTTTATCTCTGGATAAAAGGAAGGAGGATGCTAAAGGGGAACTTGCTTTAACCAATGAAGAGATTTTAAAAACAACGGCTTTTATAGAAGGACTTGTGGAAGATAGGAATCTATTAAATATAAACATATCATCTTTGGAGAAGGAACTTAGAGAGCTGCAAAATGATTTTTATAAAAGAGAATCCAAGAGAGATGTTTTGGATAGACTTTATAGATCTTATGAAGGCTTTAATAAACCTATACAGAATTTGCTTAGGGATGCCGGCAAAAATGACTTAATATCAAAAAGGATAGTCGGAGTTTTGGCGGATTTGATTGAAATAGACAGTAAATACAGGACTGCACTCGATGTTACCTTATCATCATCTCTTCAAAATATAGTTGTAAACGATGAAAATGATGCTAAATTTTTGATAGATTATTTAAAGAAAAATTCATATGGAAGGGTGACCTTTTTGCCTATCAATAAAATTAAGGGTAAGCAATATCCGGTCAAAAATCCTAAAGTAATAGACAGTTTAAATAATTTAGTTAAGTATGACGGCAGGATAGGAGGTATTATAGACCACTTCTTATCAAGAACTCTTCTTGTTGAAAATATGGACCATGCTATAGAAGTGTCAAGAGAGCTTGGCAATTATAGGATTGTAACCTTGGATGGGGAAATAATAAATTCCTGGGGATCAATGGTTGGGGGAAATATTTATAAAAAAGAAAGTTCTTCAATCATAAACAGAAAAAAAGAGCTTGATTTATTGAATGCTCAACTTGCAAGTGATAAAAAACTTATAGAAGCCAAGAAGGAAGATTTTGAGTCGAGTAAGTCTTCTTTGGAAGGCATTTTATATAAGCTTAATGATTTAGATGGAAAGAATGCCAAATTCCTTAGAAATAGGGCTGATATAAGTTCAAATTTAAAGGAAATAGACCTTGAAAGAGCTTTAAATGAAAAGAGTCTTTCAGAGTACAGAGATTTGCTTGAAAAGACTAATGAAAGGCTTGCGGAAAAAGATTATTCCCATATAGGAGATTTGGAAAAGGAACAGAAAGACTTGGAAAGGTATATAGAAGACTTATCCAAGGATTATCAAGTCTCTAAAGATGAGATTTCCGATTTGGATAAAGAACTTTATATGCTTTCATCAAGGCTTGAGGTTCTTATTAGAGATATAGGATTAAATATAGACGGCATTGAAAACTTAAAATTTGAGAATGCCAATATGATGGATTCCAACAAAAATGATGAACTTAATCTTAACATTCTTAAAGCGGATATAAATAAGGCAAATCTTAATATACAAAAGAACAATGATGCTTGCCATATGCTTTCTGATGAAAATATAAGGCTTGGCAAGGAAATACAAGAGCTTGAAGATAAGAAAAAGCTTCAAAAGGATAAGATGGCGAGTGATTCGGCAAAGATTGAGAGTTTAAAAGAAAGCATAGGAAATTTTGAAAAGGAAAAATTTAAGCTTGATTTAAGCATAGAGTCAAGTCAAGCAAAAAAAAATGAATTGTATCAAACCTATATGGACAATTATTCGGTAGAGTTTGAAGACTTGCTTGATAAGTTGAGTAAAAATGACAATATTAAGGTGTCAAAGAAGGAAATAGCTGAAATCAAGGCAAGATTATCGCAAATAGGATATTTCAATTATGAAAGTATAGAGGCCTATAATATAGCCTTTGAAGAGCTTAGCTTTATGAAAAAGCAGTTTGAAGATTTGTTGAGCAGTAAAAATGATATTATAGCTATGATAAAATCCATAGAAAAAGATATGGTTGATATGTTTAAATCAAGTTTTGTGAAAATCAACGAAAGATTTTCCGGTATATTTTCCATCTTGTTTGATGGAGGAGAAGCTTCACTTCTTTTGGATGGAGATGATGTTTTGACTGCGGGTATTGAAATAATAGCCAAACCGCCGGGTAAAAAATTGAAAAACTTGGGACTTTTATCGGGTGGAGAAAAGGCTTTGGCTGCAGTAGCACTTTTATTCGCCATATTTGAAATAAATCCGGCACCGTTTTGTATTTTGGATGAAATAGATGCGGCTTTGGATGAAGCGAATATAAGTAGGTATTTTACTTATCTTAAGTCTATGATAAATCAAACTCAGTTTATAATGATAACCCATAGAAAGGTGACCATGGAAATGGCGGATATTCTATATGGGGTTACTATGGAGGAAAAGGGTATTTCCAAAGTAATTACCCTTGCCCTTGATAAATTTAGGAGGACAAATGTTTAAGAAGATATTCGGTATAAAGGATAAGAAAGAAGAAAAAACGATTGAAGAAGTTAAAATTCAAGAATCTAAGCCTATAGAAAGGGAAATTTCTCAAGGATATATTCACGAGCCGGTTATAGCTCAAGCTGAAATAGAAAAACCTCAAATTCATGAACCGGTGATGGGAGAAGCTGAAATAGCAAAACCTCAAATTCATGAATCGGTAACAGGAGAAGCTAAAATTCAAGAGCCTGAAAAGAAAAGAGGTTTTTTTGAAAGGCTTAAAGACGGCTTGCTTAAGACAAGAAATGCTATGAGTTCTTCTATAGATAATCTTATAAACGGTAAGGCAAAGATAGATGATGATCTTTATGATGAATTGGAAGAAATACTTATATCTGCCGATATGGGGGTAGATTCTACGGTAATGATGATAGAAAAGCTTAGGGATACCATAGAAGAAAAGCATATAAGAGATCCTAAGTTTATAAAGGAAGAACTTGTTACTATAATGAAGGCTCATCTCTTGGAAAATAACATAAATAATGATTTAAACATAGAGGTAGGTAAGCAAACAGTTATACTTGTAATAGGTGTAAACGGTGTAGGAAAAACCACAACTATAGGTAAACTTGCCAAGAAACTTGAAAATGACGGTTTAAGTGTTATGCTTGCAGCAGCCGACACATTTAGGGCAGCAGCCATAGAACAATTAACGGAATGGGCAAACAGGGCAGGAGTTGATATTGTTTCCCACAGTGAAGGGGCTGATCCCGCTTCTGTAGTTTTTGATGCTATAAGTTCACAAAAGGCTAAAAATAAGGATGTTCTTATAATAGATACGGCAGGAAGGCTCCATAATAAGAAAAATCTTATGAATGAGCTTGAAAAAATAAATAGGATTATAGATAGGGAGCATCCCGGGGCAAATAGAGAAGCACTATTGGTCCTTGATGCAACCACAGGACAAAATGCGGTTTATCAGGCTAAAGAATTTTCAAAGGTAACAGGTATAAGCGGCATAGTACTTACAAAGCTTGACGGTACTGCCAAGGGGGGAGTAGTTTTTCCTTTGCAAGCCGATCACAAGATACCTGTGAAATATATAGGTATAGGAGAGGGTATAGATAACCTTGAAAAATTTGAAGCTGAAAAGTTTGTTGACGCTATTATGAATATAGGCTAATGAATAAATACCTTAGGTAAAAATATTTATTTGCCTTAAAATACTTGACAAATAGCCGATATTTTAGTATTATATCACCTGTCAATGAAAAAACTTGACAGGTGATTATTTTATGGAAAAAAATGTAGAAATCGGTATTTTATATGAGTATTACGGGTCGCTTTTATCTGAAAAGCAAGCCGATACTATAGAAAATTACTATCTGGAGGACTTGTCACTTACTGAAATTGCAGAATTACAGGGAGTATCCAAGCAAAATGTTTCTGAAAGTCTTAAGAGGTCTGAGAAGGCCCTTGAAGAATTTGAAGAGAAGTTGCAGTTATATAAGAGGTTTTCGCAGGTTCAGGAAGGCTTTGACGGGTTCTTGGAATTAATTAGGCAAGAAGAAAGTGATGAGAAATATCAAAGATATTCATCAATGATAAAAGACATAATGTCAAAACTAAATTAGGATGTGAGTATATGTTTGAAAATTTGGGTGAAAGATTGCAGAAGCTTATGTCAAACCTTAGGGGAAAGGGAAAGCTTTCCGAGGCTGATATAGACCAGGCAATGAGAGAAATAAGACTCGCACTTCTTGAGGCTGATGTAAACTATAAGGTAGTTAAGGATCTTGTAAAAAAGATAAAGGAGAGAGCTCTTGGAGCTGAAGTAATGGAAAGCCTTACTCCGGGTCAGATGGTTGTTAAAATCGTAAATGAAGAGCTTATAGCCCTTATGTCTGACGACAAGCAAAAACTTACCATAGCGGCAAAGCCTCCTACAGTTGTTATGATGTGCGGTCTGCAAGGAGCCGGAAAGACAACACATACAGGAAAACTTGCCTTGTTTTTGAAAAAGCAAAATAAAAGACCGCTTTTGGTTGCAGCCGATATATACAGGCCTGCAGCTATTGACCAGTTAAAGGTAGTGGGTAAGCAAGTGGAAGTACCTGTTTTCTCATTGGGAAAGGAAAATCCGGTAGAAATAGCTAAAAAGGCTTATGCTGAAGCTCAAAGAAACAACAACGATATAGTGCTTATAGATACTGCGGGTAGACTTCATATAGATGAGGCTCTTATGGAAGAGCTTGAGGCTATAAAGGAGGCTGTGCCGGTAACAGAAACGCTTTTGGTTGTTGATGCTATGACGGGTCAGGATGCTGTAAATGTAGCGAGTTCTTTTAACGAAAGACTTGAGCTTACAGGTGTCATCATGACTAAGATGGACGGGGATTCAAGAGGGGGAGCTGCTTTGTCAATCAGAGCGGTTACTCAAAAGCCTATAAAGTTTATAGGGGTCGGTGAAAAAATGGCAGACCTTGAACAATTCCATCCGGACAGGGTAGTTTCCAGAATCCTTGGTATGGGAGATGTTCTTTCTCTTATCGAGAAGGCTGAACAGGCCATAGATAAAAAGAAGGCCGCTGAGCTTGAAAAGAAGCTTAGGGATGCAAGTTTCGATTTAAATGATTATTTGGATCAGCTTGGACAAATGAAAAATATGGGTCCCTTGGAGGACTTGCTGGCGATGATACCCGGTATGAACTCAAAGGCTTTGAAGGGTATGAATATTGATCCAAAAGCTATCAACAGGGTAGAGGCAATTATATCTTCCATGACTATGGAAGAGAGAACAAAGCCCGACATTATAAATTCTTCAAGAAGGCAAAGAATTGCAAATGGAGCGGGCAGTACTGTAGTGGAAGTAAACAAGTTATTAAAACAATTTAAGGAAACTAAAAAACTCATAAAATCTATGGGTGGTTTAGATAAAAAGAAAATGAAAAGGGGAAGGATGAAATTTCCTTTCTTCTAAAATTATTGGAGGATGAAATGGCAGTTAAAATTAGAATGAAAAGATTAGGCGCTAAGAAAAAACCTTTCTATAGAATAGTAGTTGCGGACGCAAGAGCACCTAGGGATGGAAGATTTATTGAAGAAATCGGATACTACAATCCTGTATCTGAACCTAAAGTGTTTAAGGTAGATGAAGAAAAGGTTCAAAAATGGATTAAGAACGGAGCAAAGCCTACTGAAACAGTAGCTAAGCTATTAAAGACTTATGTAGGTCAAGCTAAGGAAGAAGTGACAGAATAATGAAAGATATAGTTGAGTATATTGCAAAAATATTGGTTGATCACCCTGAAGATATAGAAATCAGTCAAACCGCTCAAAACGGAGTTATTGATATTAAGCTTCTTGTTAACCCTGATGATATGGGTAAAGTGATCGGAAAACAAGGTAGGATTGCAAACTCCATCAGATCTATTATTAAGGCTTGTGCCATAAAAGAAGAAAAAAAGGTAAATTTAGAGATAGATGTGAAATAGTATGAATAAAATTATTGTAGGTAAAATTACAAATACCCATGGTATAAATGGAGAAGTTAAAATACAAAGAAGCGGAGAGGAAGAATTTCCGAAGGGTCAAACTTTTTATGTAGGCGACGCTTATACGCCTCTTACAATTGAGAGAGCTCGTATAAGCGGTCAGATAGCTATAGTTAAGTTTAAAGAATATAGCAATATAAATGATGTTTTGCTTTTCAAAAATCAACTTATTTATACTGACGAAGATAAGCTTAAAGCTCTTGATAAGGACCAGTATTATATAAAGGATCTTTTAGGGCTTGATGTTATAGATTCCGAGAATAAAAAACTTGGGGTGTTAAAGGATGTTTTGACTTATGCCGCAAACGATGTATATGTTCTATCCATTGGTGACAGGGAAGTTATGATACCTGCCGTAAAAGAATTTGTACTTGATGTAGATATTAAAAGTAAGTTTATAAGAGTTAAATTAATCGAGGAGATGTAATGAAGATTGATATATTGACTTTATTCCCTGAGGCATTTTCCTTTTTGAAGGATTATGGGGTCATAGGTAGAGCAATAAAAAATAATCTGTTACAGCTTGAATCTACAAATATAAGAGATTTTTCTCTAAACAAGCATAAAAAGGTAGATGATGAAGTATTCGGCGGAGATGCTGGTATGCTTATGACAGCCCAACCGGTTGTTGATGCTATAGACCATGTAAAAAAGCCTAATACAAAAATTATTTTTCTAAGTCCCCAGGGACGTGTTTTCAATCAGGATATAGCCAGAGAATTGGCTGAAAATGACCATATAGTCCTTTTATGCGGACATTATGAAGGTATAGATAGCAGGGTAGTTGATAACTATGTTGATATGGAATTATCTATAGGTGATTATGTTTTAACCGGCGGAGAAATACCTGCTATGGTAGTGATAGATGCAGTATCAAGGATGTTGGATGGAGTTTTGGGCAATGACGAGTCATATAAGACGGATTCTCATTATAAGCTTTTACTTCAGCACAATCACTATACAAGGCCAAGAAACTTTAGGGGATTTGAGGTTCCGGAAGTTTTATTTTCAGGAAATCATAAGTTGATTGAAGAATGGAAAAGAGAGAGCCAAATTAAAAATACAAAAGAAAAAAGACCTGACTTGTATGAGAAATATCTCAAGAGCTCAGATTAATACTTTGGAGGATAAAATGGATATTATTAGACAAATTGAAAAAGAACAATACAAGGAAAATCTTGTAGATATGAATGTTGGTGATACTGTAAAAATAGCTTACAGAATCAAAGAAGGAAACAGAGAAAGAATCCAAATGTTCGAAGGAACAATTATAAAGATTCAAGGTGAAGGCGTAAGAAGAGCTTTTACAGTAAGAAGAGTGAGCTATGGCGTAGGCGTTGAAAGAACTTTCCTTATTCATTCACCAAGAGTTGAAGAAATCACAGTTACTAAGAGGGGTAAAGTAAGAAGAGCAAGACTATTCTACTTAAGAGACCGTGTTGGTAAGGCTGCAAAAGTTAAAGAAAAGACTGAATATTAAGAACTTTTATTGGGGTGGCAAAGCCACCTCAATTTTTTACTTTATATTTTGAGCTTTATATTTTTCTTTAAGCAAGTTATGATAGAATTGTTAAGATAAGTGATAAATTATCAGATAAATCTGTGAAACAGGCATTTTTTAATTTTTAGAACTTTGCTATAATTAAATAATAACAATAAAAGGAAAGATATATGGATAATAAAATGAATATAAATTGGTATCCGGGACATATGAAAAAATCTCTTGATAAGATTAGGGAATCTATCAAGATGGTTGACATAGTATGTGAAATAATAGATGCCAGGATACCAATAAGCTCAAGAAACCCTATGTTGGATACTATCATAGGTGATTTCCCAAGATTGATACTCTTTAATAAATCTGATATGGCTGACAGATATCACACAAGAAAGTGGATTGAATATTTTAATAAACAAAATATTCAGGTTTTGGAGTTTAATTCTTTGCAGGATAAAAAGACGGATAAAATTTATAATCTTGCCAAGCTTATTTTAAAAGATAGGCTTGAAGCGAGGGCACAAAAGGGTATTATAAATGAAAATATCAAGATGATGGTGGTAGGTATACCGAATGTAGGTAAATCAACTTTTATCAATAATATTTCTAAAAGAAAGGGAACAAAAGTTGGTAACAGACCCGGCGTGACAAGGGTTAATCAGTGGATAAAAACCGACTCAAACCTGCTTTTACTCGATACACCCGGAG
>JAEXBH010000018.1 GCA_023394215.1 Bacillota bacterium
ATTTTATTGACATACTCAACTATTTGATCCGTTTCTTCCTTGCTTAAAGGGGTTACTAAAATATAACTGTTATTTCCTATTTGAACAGAATACCTATTTTTTTCCATACCTAACCTCTTAGATTTACATTAAATTTTTCGTTCAAGGCCCTTAGTATATCCTCAAACTTATCCTTTACCTCTTGATCTTTTAATGTTCTTACATCTGATTGGAATCCTATTTTATATGCCAAAGATTTCTTATCTTCCGCTATTTGAGAACCTGTATAAATATCGAACAAATTAACGGTTTTTAATATGTTGCCTCCGTTAGCCCTTATTATTTCAATAATTGATTGAGATTCTACCTCTCTGTCAACCACCAAAGCTATATCTCTTTCAATCAAAGGGTATTTCGAAATAGGCTTATAGCTTACCTGTAAATCTGAATGTTTAAGCATTAAATCAACATTAATTTCACAGGCATACACGGCCTTTCCTATATCGAAATTTTCCGCCACAAGCGGATGTATCTGTCCAAGATAACCAAGTACCTCTCCTTCAACTTCAAGCCTTGCGCATCTTCCCGGATGGAATATAGGATTCTCGCTGTCCTTTATAAAAGCTACCGCCTTTAATCCCACCTTCTTAAATATATTTTCTAAAACATCCTTAGCATAATAATAATCATAAGCTCCTACCAAGGCAAGGGTCATAAGCGTGTTTTCATATATTTGTCCGTCCTCATCCTTTTGGAAGGAATTTCCAACTTCAGAAAGTCTTAAATCGTTTTGTTTGTTATTTAAATTTTTTCTTACAACATCAAGCATATTGCCAAGCAAACTCGTTCTCATTACAGAGAAATCTTCTCCCAAAGGATTTATTATATTAACCGTATTTCTAAGTTTGGAATCCTGACCTACATTTAACTTATCATACTGTTTCTTGGATATAAAAGAATAAGTAAGGATTTCTGAAAATCCCAAAGCATATAAATCTGTCCTAAGACCATCAATATAATTTCTCTTAGGACTTTTAAGTCCCTTTGTCAAAGCACCTTCAAGAGCCTTAGGCTTGATATTATGAAAACCGTAAAGTCTTCCTATTTCTTCTATCAAATCCGCCTCTATGGTAAGATCGCTTCTAAAATAAGGTACTGTCACTTCCAAATCATCACCATTTTGAGAAACTTCAAGTTCAAGATTTTCAAGATACTTCCTCGATTTTTCCACTTCCATATCCATACCAAGCAAAAGCTTAACTCTGTCATTTCTAAGTCTTATCTTATTTGAAACAAAATCCTTATTTCCAAAGTCCATTACCTCTTTTACCACTGTTCCGGAATTTGTTTCTGTTACCAAATCAAAAAACCTTTCAAGGGCAAGCTTATTTAACGGACTTGCTATCCCCTTTTCAAATCTTGAAGAAGCCTCTGTTCTCAAGTTCAACCTCTTTGATGTCTGCCTTACATTATCTTGTGAAAAACTTGCTGATTCTATAAGTATATTTTTAGTAGTATCCTTAACCTCACTAAAAAGTCCTCCCATAATTCCGGCTAAGCCTATAGGCTTATTTTCTCCATCACAAATAAGTATATCCGTATTCTCAAGCTTCCTTTCAACATTATCGAGTGTTATCAAGCTTTCTTCGTTTTCAGCCTGTCTCACAATAAGCTCTCTTTGGGCAATACTTTCCAAATCATAAGCATGAAGCGGTTGCCCATATTCAAGCATAATAAAGTTCGTAAAATCCACTATATTGTTAATAGGACGCATGCCTGCAGCCCTAAGGTAATTTTGAATATATAATGGAGATTCTTTTATAACAACATCCTTTATTATTCCTGCCATAAATCTGTCTACATTTTTACTTTCCAATCTTATACCTTTGAAGAAATCGGAATATCTAATGTCATTGTCTACAGTCTTATGCTCAGGATATTTTACCTTCTTATCCAAAACGGCAGCAACTTCTCTTGCCATACCTATTATAGATAAACAATCAGGTCTGTTTGGTGTTATCTCAAACTCTATAACATCCGTATCAAGTCCCAAAATTTTTACGGCATCAGCCCCGATTTGAACATCAAGAGGCAAGATTATTATACCGTCCTTGGAATTTTTCGGAACAAGGGCTTCATCTATACCCAACTCCTCATAAGAACACAGCATACCCGGAGATTTTATTCCTGCAAAGTCCGCTTCCTTTATGACAAGCCCTCCCGGTAAACACGCTCCTAAACCCGCAACAACGACTTTGTCATTTTCCTTCATATTTTTAGCTCCGGTTACAAGTCTTAAGGATTCTCCCTGACCCATATCCAAATCTACCAAATGAAGTTTTTCCAAAGTTTCATGCTTTGAAATTTTAAGTATTTGCCCTACTTTTAACCCCTTCAAAGCCTTACCCAAGGATACTATGGACTCAACATGAGATCCTGAATCTGTAAGCTTATCGGCTATCTCCCTGGTATCCAAATCTATATCAATATATTCTTTTAACCAATTAACAGGTACTAACATCTATTCCTCCTAAAATTGCTCCAAAAATCTCTTGTCGTTATCATAAAGCAATCTGATATTGTCTATGCCATATTTTACCATAGTAATACGGTCCACCCCCATACCGAAAGCAAAGCCGGTGTACTTTTCACTATCTATGCCGCAATTTTCCAAAACTTGCGGATGAACCATACCGCAACCCAAAAGTTCCATTGACCAACCTGTATGATTACACTTTTCACAACCCTTACCCTTGCAAGAAAAACATGAAACGTCAACTTCCATAGAAGGTTCCGTAAACGGAAAATAATGTGGTCTGAATCTTGTTTGAAACTCTTCTCCGAAAAGCTCTTTAATAAATACATTTATAGTGTCTATAAGATTTGCCATAGAAACATTTTCATCTACAACCAGACCTTCTATTTGATGGAACATAGGACTATGGGTATCATCTACGTCATCATTTCTAAAAGTTCTGCCTGCTGAAACCATCCTTATCGGAGGTTTTTGAGTCATCATTGTCCTTATTTGAACAGGTGATGTTTGTGTCCTTAAAAGTGTATCCTTATCTATGTAAAAAGTATCACTAAGGTCTCTTGACGGATGATTCTTAGGTGAATTTAACTTATCAAAGTTATTATCAACACTTTCTATTTCAGGTCCGTCAACTATGGAAAATCCCATATGTCTAAAAAGATTTTCCAATTCCTCCATAGTTTGATTTAAAGGGTGTCTATGACCCATTTCTATGATTTTTTTACCGGCAGTTACATCCAAAGACTCGTTTAATATTTTTTTCTTCAATTCCTGCCATTTAAAGTCTTCAAACCTTTTATTTAGGCTCTCAGTAATTTCCTCTCTTATAGTGTTAGCCAATTGTCCGATAATAGGCTTTTCTTCGGCAGAAAGTTTTCCCATCTCACGAAGTATTGATGTCAACTCCCCTTTTTTTCCAAGAATCTCAACTCTTATTCTTTCCAATTCCTCGGATTTTGTAAATTCATCTATCTTTTTTAAGGTTGATTTTCTTATAGCTTCCAGCTTTTCCTTCATAAAACCCTCCATTTTAGTCATCATTAAATTATATCATATCTTACGATATGGCCGCCATAATTATTGATGCGGATACTGCGGCATTTAGGGATTCCACCTCTCCCTGCATATCAATCTTAATAAATTCATCCGCCATATCACGCATAAAGGCGGAAAGCCCCTTAGCTTCATTTCCTATCAAAAGGGCTAATTTCTCAGGATAATTTTCCTTCCTGTAATCCTTCCCTTTCAAATCGGCAGCATATATTTTATAAGAGCTTACAAAACTCCTATTAAAATTTTTTACGGCAATCAAATTCAATCTGAATATTGATCCCATAGATGCCCTTAAAGTCTTCTCATTATAAAAATCTACACTGTTGACAGCCAATATAGTGCTAAATCCAAAGGCTTCAGCAGATCTTATAATAGTTCCGAGATTGCCGGGATCTTGTAAGTTGTCCAAAATTACAATCCGGTTTCCGATTTCCCTTTTTTCAGGCATCCTAACAACTGCCATATAACCGTCAGGAGAAACCATTGAACTCAGATGCGCAAAGACTTCACTGCTTACCCTTATATGGGGAATTAAAAAACCTTCTATATCCTGCCTGATTATAAAATATTCCACATTTACCTTTGAACGTACGGCTTCATCAACCAATTTCTTTGATTCAACTATAAACAAGCCCTCTTCAAGCCTATATTTTTTCAATTTCAACTTAGCTATACTTTTAATAAGGGCATTGGTCTTTGAGGTGATTATTTCACTCATCTCTATCTATTCTCTCTATTTTTGCCAAATCAAGGCTTTTGCCAAGCACAACCAATCTGTCATTCGGTTTAATCAAAACACTGGCTTCCGGGTTACCGATAAACTCGCTCGTATTTCTGTTTATCCCAAGAATATTTACCCCATACTTGTTTCTGACATCAAGTTGGGATAAAGCTAAACCATACCATGATTTCGGTGCTATTATCTCCATAATCTCATAATCGGAAGAAAGATTGAAAAGTTCGACCACATTTTTAGATGAAAGGTTATGGGCAAGTTTTATGCCCATATCTCTTTCAGGCACAACCACATCGTCAGCTCCAATCCTCTTTAATATTTTATAATGAGTTTCATTGCTCGCCTTAGCTACAACCTTTCCTATCCCAAGCTCCTTACAGTTAATGGTAGCAAGTACCGAACCCTCAAAATCACTCGACATAGCCACAATGGCAATATCCACATTGGCGATACCTATGGATCTTAAAGCATCTATATCCGCAGCATTTGCACATATAGCAAATGTTACATTGGGAGCTATCTTGTTTATAACCTCTTCATCGGCATCTATAGCTATTACATCATGACCCAAGTCCATCAATGTTCTTGCTATGGCACTGCCAAATCTTCCTAATCCTATTACAGCAAATTCTTTCATAATTACCCCACTATTATAGATTCTTCCGCTT
>JAEXBH010000043.1 GCA_023394215.1 Bacillota bacterium
GAAATTTGTAACTTCCAACTGATACAGCCTATTATCTATATTTATTTGCACTATATAAAAAAGCCGATCCTAAGATCGACTTAAATTCCTCTATTTATTCAACAAATCTCCAAGTGTATGCCAGGCAAGTACGGCGCATTTTACCCTTGCAGGCAGATTTGATATATTTTTAAGGGCTATGGCATCTTCAAGCTTTTCAAGCTCTTCATCATCCGTAATTTCACTTTTTATCATCTTAATAAATGTTTCCGAAAGATCTCTTGCTTCTTCCACTGTCTTACCCTTTATAGCATCTATCATCATAGAAGCTGACGCCTGAGATATGGCACAACCTGAGCCCTCATAGGAGGCATCCTTTACCCTGTCTTCTTCAATTTTCAAATTTAGGGTAATCTCATCCCCGCAGGAAGGATTATGACCAAGCTCACTATGGGTATGGTCCGGCATCGGACGCTTGTTAAATTTATTGTTGCTGTGTTCCCTTATTAATTCTGTATAAATTTGATTAAGCTCCACTTATCATCAACTCCTTTACCTTATCTAAAGCTTGTATAAACTTATCTATCTCCTCTCTTGTATTAAAAAATGCTATCGATGCTCTACAAGAGAAGTTTATACCTAAATACCTATGCAAAGGCTGAGTACAATGGTGTCCCGCCCTTACAGCCACATTATAATAATCTAAAATGGAGGCAACATCATGGGGATGGACTCCTTTTACATTAAAAGCTATATTGGAGCTGCAAGGATTAGCCTTAGGATAATAAAGGTCTATATAATCAAGCTTTCTCATCTTTTCAAGGCAGTATTCAGTCAATTCTTCTTCCCTCTGCCTGATATTTTCAATACCTATCTCCTCAATAAAATCTATAGCCCTGCTAAGTCCTGCAACTGAAAGTACGTTTTGCGTACCGGCTTCAAACTTTTCCGGACTCGGTGCAAATGAAGCCCTGTCTTCGTGGACATATTCTATCATGTCTCCCCCATATAGGAAGGGTGGCATGGCATCCAAAAGACCTTTCTTACCATAAAGGACTCCAACTCCCATAGGGGCATAAAACTTATGCCCTGAAAAAGCATAAAAATCACAGGCAAGATCTCTTACATCAACCTTATTGTGGGCTGTATATTGAGCCCCGTCAAGAACGACTACAGCCCCTTTTTCTTTTGCAAGCTCCACCATTTCTTTTATAGGAACCTTAAAAGAGAGCACATTTGAGGCGGCGGTGAAAGCAACTATTTTAGTATTTTCATTTAGTTTATCCCTATAATCATTAAGATCAAAGTTATAGTTTTCATCAAGATAAAAATACCTAAGCACAGCCCCCGTCTTCTCACACACAAATTGCCAGTTGACAAGATTTGAATGATGTTCCGCTATTGATATAAGTACCTCGTCGCCCTTCTTGAGATTATTAAGAGCATAAGAATAGACAACAAGATTTATAGCCTCAGTGGTGTTTCTTACAAAAACTATATTTGAAGGATCTTCAGCATTTATAAAGCTTGCAACCTTAGCCCTTGTATTCTCATAGATACTTGTGGAGCTATTTGACAATTTATAAGCCCCCCTATGTGGGTTGGCGTGCCTGTTTATTTCATAATCAAGCATAGCATCCAACACGGTTTGTGGAATCTGGCTTGTAGCTGCATTATCAAGATATATTAAATTTTTATTTTCCTCAGATTTTAGATAGGGAAAACCATCCCTTATCTTTTCTATATCCATTATTGATTCAGTCCTTTGTGCAATAATTCTTTTAGTTCTTCTCTTAAAATTTTATTATCTACCATATCCAAAGCCGGTGTAATCCTTGCTTCAACAACTATGGTTTTAGCTTCTTTTTCGCTAAGACCTCTGGACATAATATAATACAGCATATCTTCATCTATACGACCTGCCGAAGCGGCATGATTACCTTGAATATCATGTTCATGTGCTAAAAGCAACGGTACGGCTATATTAAGAACTTTTTCATCCATAAGGGTAACATATTCTTCCTCATTTCCGTTTGAGCCCGCTGAACCCTTCTTGAAATCAAGAGTACCTGCAAACCTCTTCTTAGCCCTGTCCTTCAAGGCTCCGTTTATCATCATATTTGATAATCCGGCCTGTCCGATATGGTTCATAACATAATTTATATCAAGTTTTCTATCGCCGTCTACAAAATAAGCTGAATCAAGATCTGATTTTGCTCCATATCCTCTTAGATTCGAAACGTAATTAACCATAGAATCCAGACTTCCCATTTCTATAACAACAAGCTTTACTTCAGCATTGTCCTCAAGTTCGGAGACTATTGATAAAAGGCTCTTTGAAATATTTGAAAATCTCTGAATCAAAACTAATTTAAGCTTTGAATCCCTCTCAGCCCTTATTTTTATCAAACTGTTTCTATAAGCTTCAACCTCCTCATTAGAAGAGTAGTCAAAGGTCAAAAGAGCATTCGCTCCGGATTTTACATGTATGGCCTGTAAATCCAAAAGTTTCGGGTGTTCTTCATCCAGTTTATAGGTGT
Organism: Bacillota bacterium; assembly: GCA_023394215.1. Classification (GTDB taxonomy): domain Bacteria; phylum Bacillota; class Clostridia; order Tissierellales; family Peptoniphilaceae; genus JAUMWX01. Next base: position 2,520 of record JAEXBH010000043.1, read on the forward strand.
ATTCAAGCCTTTCATCAGCTGAAAGCTCAATGAACCTTTGAAGATTTCTGTTTTCCAAGTTTTCTTCAAGAACTTCTCTTGAAATTCCGAAAGTCGTATCCTTAAAGGCCCCGTCAAATGAGGATGGAATCTCATCCATTTGCCCGCCTGCAAATTCCGCCCTGTCAATAGGCTCTAAAACAAGTTCGGCATCATTTGCCCCAACCTTGTTCCAAGAAATTTTGGGTAATGTATTTACTCTCATATAACCTCCTAACCTATTGCACCTTCAAGTTCTAAGCTTATAAGATTGTTCATCTCAACAGCATATTCCAACGGCAACTCCTTAGCTATAGGCTCTGCAAAACCTCTTACAAGCATAGCCTTGGCTTCCTGTTCGCTTATACCTCTTGACATCAGATAGAAAATCTTAGAGTCGTCTATCCTCCCTATCTTCGCCTCATGTCCCAAGTCTATAT
>JAEXBH010000080.1 GCA_023394215.1 Bacillota bacterium
CATCATCAACCTTATTTATGGCATCTCTAAGCTTATCAAAACTTGTCATATTTTCAGCTCCTACAAGCTTAAATGTAACAACAGCCGTCTTATCCGAGTTTTCCAATGTAGTATTTGCAATTTCAAATATGCCGTTTGCACCCTCAAGAACCGGTTCCGTTTTTACAAATGTCAATTCTTTAGGTAAATTTAATTTTGCAGTAAATGAAGTTGATAAATTTTCCAAAGCTATATTTTGAGCTTGAGCTCCCGCATTGGCATTTTCAATTTGGGCCATTTGTGCCTTAATAGCGCTTGTATCAAGGCTTCCTACAAAATTCAAATCATCTGTCTTTTCTTTTGTGATTACTTTATTTCCTGTGTCTGTATCAAGTTTCAAATCCGCACCCAAATCAAGGCTTTGTGCATAGTCCTTGCTGGTAGGTTGATCAAAACATTCAGATTTTGAAAATTCCGGAGCCAAGGCCTGACTGCTTGTGTCTGTATTATAAACAACCTTTGTCCAGCTGTAGAAACTTCCGGAAGCATGGGTTTCAAAATCGCCCTTTGCCGTAATGCTTGCTTGCTCAAAATTTTTAGCTTCAGCCAAGCTGTTTGCCGTAACGGAATAAGGAATAGAAATATCTATTTTCTTTTCAGAATTTGCCCCTCCATCTTGTATGTAAAAGTCATAAACACCCTTCCAATTTACATCTTTTAAAGGGAATTTGAAGGTTACTACTTGTCCGTTTACACTATGAGAAAATGCATTTGCATTAAACATGGCAGTTGTATTGGTTTTTTGAATACCTCCGCCATCTATTGTCACTCCTGTCGGAAAAGTTACCGCATATTCAACATAAGCAATCTTATAGGCTCCATCCTTACCATGAGGATAATAACCGGAATCTGCCGCCTCTTTCATCTTATTTTCAATACCTGACATAACCTTCCCCATAGGGATTGATGCCTTCCATGTTCCATTAAATACTGCCGTATTTTTTGTAGCTCCGCAATTTGTCGTCCCATCGATGCTTACATATTGTGCTACTTGCAATTCATTCGCAGCATATACAAGCGATGAATTAGGTACAATAAGAACAAAAGCAAGCAACAATGCAGTAAACAATGACAAAAGCTTATTACTTTTTTTACTGTTTTTCATTTTATCTCCTCTTAATTTTTTTCTTAACTTATACAGTCTTTACTGATTATATAGTACGCCTAAAAATGCAGTCCTTCAAGCTGTTTTTTTTTATTTTTGTAATATTTTTATCATTTAAACACTTTCTTTTGAAAAAAAAGTACTAATATTAAAATAAACTATATAAAAACGAAAAAGCACTCACTTTATAAGTAAATGCTCTCATCAACAAAATATTTATATTCTAAAATATGTCCCTTAATATATTCATTAGGGCAATTTTAGTTACTATACTCGGATTTGTAGGTGTACACCTGTCCTTCATCGCAGTATCCGCCATAGCTTCTATCTGATTGAAATATTCCAACTCGGAAATCTTATTAAGCTCCCTAAGTCTTTGCGGAATACCCAATTTTTGATTTAAATCTTTTACAAAGGCTATAAGGGCCTTTTCATCAGCTAAGCCAAGACCTTGTGCAAGCTGTCTGTATTTTTTTCTCGCCATTTCGGAATTTTCTATATTATAGGTCAAAACATAAGGCAATAAAATAGCATTTAGTCTACCATGGGCTATGTGAAATCTTCCACCTATGGTATGAGCCAATGAATGATTTATACCAAGTCCGGCATTTGTAAATCCTATACCTGCCATACAGGATGCTTCCAGCATATTTTTCCTTGCTGACATAAGACTTCCGTCCTCATAAACCCTATGTAGATTTTCATAGACAAGACCCACAGCCTTTTCCGCAAATATATCGGTAAAGTTATTGGCTTGCTTGCTTACATATGCTTCAAGAGCATGAGTTAAAACATCCATACCCGTATCCGCTGTCAAAAAGCCGGGAACAGTTTTTGTAAACTTAGGCACTAAAAGGGCATAATTAGGCAGCATCTTATCATCAATTAAAACAAGCTTATCCAAGCCAACTGTAATTACGGCAAAATTTGTTACTTCCGAACCTGTTCCTGCTGTGGTAGGAATAGCTATGAAATCAAAGTTCTTATCTTCCAAACCATAAATCATGGCTTTGGCGGCATCTATAGCTGAACCTCCCCCAAGAGCAACAAGACAATCCGGTTTATATGAAATTACCTTTTCCATTCCCCTGTCTACCAAATCCTGAGAAGGATCCGGTTTAACTTCCGTAAAAACATCATGATGACAGTTTTTAGGTACTGCTTCCAAAACTAAATCCACCATTTTACTTTGAACCATAAAAGGATCTGTAATAAAAAGTATCCTTTTGGATTCATATTTTTTAAATATATCTAAAGCATCATCACCAACAATAATATTTGGTTTCACTGAAAATTGCATATATTCTTCACTTCCTCTATAACTAACTTTCTTTTATCTTTATAAGGACCTCTGTAACAAACTGGTTTTCATCGTTACTTGACCAATGATCAGTAACAAACCTTTCAACAGCAAAATCCTCCAACTCTCTTCCATGTTCTTTTGCCCATGCCTCTATCCTGTCATATGTTTCCTTTATGGTATCATGACAACCGAAATGATAACCGCAGGCATAAAAGCCCTTCCTGAAAACAAAAACTATGTCCTTATTTAATATAGGATAAGTAGTTTTTTGTACATAGACAGCCGGTATAACCTTATTTTCCGCCTGATTTATAAATCTGTTTTTATAAGAATCATAAACCATCATAATAGTCCCGGTTATAAGGTTTTTGTTATCTTCAACAAATTTGGCAAAATTAACATCTAAAATAGCCTTTCTGTAATCATAATCAAACAGTATTGGATATTTTATCAATTCAATATTTTCTTTGTATTTTATACTTATATTATAGGTTTTAAGGTTCATTGCCATGCAAGATTCCTCTATGGCAACTTTCCAATCGGTTATTACTTGTTTTCTTGCCTCTATCTCTCTGATATTTTTATCACATTCTAAAATTTGCTCATTAAAACTCTGGATCTTTTCATAGTAATCTATATCACCCAACTGTAGATTTATCTGATCCAATGAAAAGTTCATCATCTTCAAATATTTAATTATAGGTATCTTCATTATAGTTTTCAACGAGTAGTATCTGTACCCGTTCTGCTCAACAAAATCGGGTTTTATCAAGCCCAATTTTTCATAATATCTCAAGGTCCTCCTTGATACATTACCATGGTCGCTTGCTTCCCCAATAGAATATAATCTATCCTTGCCATCAATATTATATTCCTTACACATAAAGCCTCCCTAGCTCAATTTGCTATACAAGTACCCATTATTCACATAAATCTCTTCAACAATATTAAAATTTTTATTATTTTCCAGTTCCTTATTTATAAGTAAAAGTGTCTTTAAACTCAAATATGAAATTTCCGCATAAAAATATGATAGAGCCGAAATGCTTGACCCTCTGTTGGCCTCAGGCCTTGAATGCTCCTTAATCTTAGGCATATTCTCCATAGAAGATATATACATAGCCTCAAGCCTTGCCATTATATCATTCAAAATTTCTTTTTTTACAGGCGAAATATAGGGTAATTTATCTTTAAAGTTCTGATATTTTTCCTTATCGGTAAACTCCATCATCCTGGCATACTTACCTTCTACAGGATTTATACCGTTACTACAATTATCCCTAAAATCTTCCGAAATACAAGCTAAAATTTCCTCAGAAAAAACTAAATACTGAGAAAGCCTGTTTATAAAAAACAGAAATGAATCATCTTGACAAAAGGATCTTCCCTTAAGTCCGTTTACCTTGTCAAAATTATCCCATTCCATATTTAAAATCTGTCTTAAAAGGCTGATTTTATTTTGAGAAAGTCCCAATTCTCTAAAAAGGCCTTTGGTTTTCCCGCTCTCAAATATACTGTCTAAATTACGCATATCTGTTACCCTCCATAAGATGTAGGGCTCTAAGGTCCTTATTCTCTATTCTTTTGCTTATTTCCTGACCGCTTAGGATTAAAAAACCGTATTCTCTATCGATTAGCCCCCTATGTAAAAGTATCCTCTCTATATAGGATGAAATCTTTTCAATTCTATTCACAAGTTCATCTTCATCTTGTGAAAGCGTTATGTATTCCAAGTCGGAAAAAAGCTCTTGAGGATAGTAAGCCAACTTCTTGAGTTTTTTAGCAGTCAACTTATAATAGGGTTTATACTCTCCTGCAAGCAAAAACAAGGCTCCAAAACTCGCCTCTACAAATCTCGCCTTAGAGAAAAATGCAGAAAGCTTATCTCCCCTTTTTATGCTCCTTACAAAATTATACTGACCGCTTTGCCCCATTTCAGCCATATAGGCTGCAAGTTTTTTGTAAAAAACATCCTTAGGATAAAAATCTTTTAAATATTTTCTTATCCTTGTAAACTCCCCATAATTATCAAAATAAATCTGACCGTTGGTAGCAGTTGCAAGATGATTTTCAGGCAACCTAAGCCAAGCCATATCATCCATAGGGAAGGTATAAGAAGCCGTATATCTGTAGTAAAAACTTTCTATTGAAAAAACTCCCAACCTTGATGCTGTTTCTTTAGTAAGTTCTCTACCGACGCCCTTGTAGTTAAGTTCCACTTGCTTTAAAAAATCAAATCTTTCTTTATTTTCCCTATACACTCTATCAGGCAACCATATACAAAAACCGGGGCCGAAATCATGGTCCTTGGAAATATCATCATCCAATCCAAAACACTCTGAACCTTCCCCGACCAAGCCACAAGCCATATAGGGCAACAAATCATCAAATTTTTCATTTAAAATGGGTAAAATTTTTTCATAAAAAAATTCTTTTGATAATTCCAACCCCTTCATGGTTTCGCCTCTTCTCTTATCTTCAAAATATGGTCTATATTCTTTCTTAAAAGGTCTGTCATATTTGACTGACCAAGTCTTCCCTCAAAATAGGACAAGGCCTTCTCATACATACAAAGGCTCAAATCATAATTTTTCATATAAAAAGCAATCTGCCCCTTTGTTGCCAAGGCGTTTGCATAATGAATATCATGAGGATTTGAAAGCTCATAATAGCTTATAGCCCTGTCAATAGTTTCAAGTGCCCTACTATACTCAGCCTGTACAAGCAGTATCTCTGCCAAATTTATATTGCTTATAGCAAGTTTATTGGGATTATCTCTTACGATTTCTATAGCTCTCTCTATATCGGCTTGGGCTTTATCATAAGCCTTAAGTCCCCTATAGGCACTCGCCCTGTTATTGTAAAGACTGGCAAATAAATAGTCATCCGCCGGATACTGTTTAAGAATTTCATAGGCTAAGTTAAACCTATCAAGTCCCTTACCGTAATCCTTATTTACTATATCAACATCCCCTAAATTTAACAACAAAGTCGCATATTCTTTAGATCTATCTCCATAATTTTTCTTAACAATAAGTCCTATTTGTCCATATATGGCATAGGATTTTTTTGTATCGCCTATGAGTCTAAGAAAGCTTGCCAACTCATTTCCCACGTATATGATAGCATGTTCATCAGCTGCCTCCAAGCTCTTCTTAAACTCTATAAGCAAATATTTCAAAATATCATCATTATGCGATTTGCTAAATTTATCTTTTAAATTTTCATAAAAATTAGCTAAATCATATTTCATAATTTATTATTCAGCTTTTGGAAGAATCCCTTCTATTTCAGTATGAGGTCTTGGAATTACATGCACAGACACAAGTTCTCCTACTCTTTGAGCTGCTGCTGCGCCCGCATCTGTAGCTGCTTTTACGGCTCCCACGTCGCCCTTTATAAGAACTGTAACAAGTCCGCCGCCTACAAATTGCTTACCTATAAGTGTAACATTTGCCGCCTTTACCATTGCATCAGCTGCTTCTATACTTCCTACCAAACCCTTGGTTTCTATCATTCCTAACGCTTCATTCATAGTTTGATCCTCCTAATTAATCGTTATAATTTCCACCTAAAGCCTTAACCATGTCATCTACCATCTTTTGTAGACTTTCAAGGTTTATGCCTTCTTCTCCTACATGGAAATCCGCATCCTTTTCATCTGTACATCTTGTGCAGGTTTTAGGACTATATGAAAAATAATTATCTTCTTTGTGTCCATGGTTGTCATATTCAGGCAAAGACTTCTCTACAGAACAAGTTTCCTTTGCATGACATGAAGAACCGTGATATTTTTGATATATTTCATCATTTTCAGCCAACTTATCAGCATCAACTATACCATATACCAATTTCTTAAGATTTATTAAGTGTTCAGGGCCTACATTTTCAGATACTGAGCTGCCCCCTAAAGTTCCACAACCTAAAGTGAAAGCAATTGAAAGTCCTGTGCTTAAACCTACACCACCCATAGTACCGCCTGTATTTATCAAAATTCTGCTGGCAGGTTTAATTGAAAACTTCATAGCTACATTTTTATCTTCTGTATGTAAACTCATAGTATGTCCTATACCGTTTTGCAATAATTCTATTGACAAGGTACAAGCTTCCTTCCAGTCAGCTACTGTATAAAAACCTAAAACTGAAGTTAATTTTTCATATGACAATGGCCACTTATCACCAACTCCAAATTGTTCACCTACAAGAACTCTTGTATTTGCAGGTATGCTTATTCCGCAAGCATCAGCTATCACCTTTGCAGATCTTCCAACAAATTTCGCATTCATAGCATGTCCGTTATTAAACAGAATCTTACATACCTTATCAGTTTCTTCCTGAGTCATAAAGTAAGCACCTTGCTTCTTAAATTCAGCAATTACCGCTTCTCTATTACAGTGTTCAACTATTATACTTTGTTCTGATGCACAAACTGTACCGTTATCAAAAGTTTTACTTGCCATAATATTTGTTACAGCCTTTTGTATGTCAGCACTTCTTTCAATAAATGCAGGAGAATTTCCGGCCCCTACACCTATCGCAGGTTTTCCGGCACTGTAAGCCGCCTTTACCATGGCAGGACCACCGGTAGCTATTATAAGCTTAACTTCATCGGCCCTCATAAGGGTGTTTGTAGCTTCTATACTTGCTAATGAAATACCTTGTACTATATTTTCAGGTGCTCCGGCCTTTACTGCAGCTTCATGAACTATTTCTACAGCTCTCAAAGTACATTTTAAAGCTGAAGGATGAGGTGAAAATACAATGGCATTTCTCGATTTTATTGCAATCATGGACTTATACAATACTGTAGAAGTCGGATTTGTAGAAGGCACTATACCCATTATCAAACCTACAGGATCCGCAATAGTAATAGTTTGCTTATGTTCATCAGCTCCTATAACACCTATTGTTTGCTTATTTTTTATTTCTTCATATAACAAACCGCTTGCTGCATGGTTTTTATATAATTTGTCCTTAACTACACCGAAACCTGTTTCTTCAACTGCCAACTCGGCTAACTCTTTAGCATGCAATTCACCGGCTTCAGCTATAGCTCTTATTATCTTATCTATTTGTTCAAAACTAAAATCTTTTATTTGTTGGCTTGCAATTTTACCCCTTCTTGCCAAGTCTCTTGCTGCCTGGATTGATTTTAGATCAAAATCAAATTCACTCATTACAACCTTCTTTCTTTATTTTCCCGTCAATACCTATTTTAAAACTATTCCATAAAGCCCATTTATAGACGGGCTTTATGGCTATTTATTTTATTTAATTATTTTTGAACAGGTAAAATTGTTTCTACTTCTGCGTGTGGTCTTGGGATTACATGCACTGATACAAGTTCTCCTACTCTTTGAGCTGCTGCTGCACCTGCATCTGTAGCTGCCTTTACAGCTCCTACGTCGCCTCTTACCATTACTGTAACAAGTCCGCCGCCTACAAATTCTTTACCTACAAGTGTAACATTAGCTGCCTTTACCATTGCGTCAGCTGCTTCTATACTTCCTACCAAACCCTTAGTTTCTATCATTCCCAATGCATCCAATTGTGCCATTTTCTTTTCTCCTTTATCCTTAATTTCAAAAATTTCTTCTTTTATTTCTTCTTTTGCTTCTTCTACCGGATCTTCTGCAATAGTTTCCACAACTTCAAGAACTTCCGTGATAATTTCTTCTTTTACTTCTTCATTTACAGGAAGCGGCTCCTCCACAGGTGCCTTTTCAATTAAAATTTCCTCTAATTTTACTTCCTTTTTTTCCTTTTTAGCAGTTGACCTTTTTTTAGGCTTCTTACTATTTTCCATAACTTATCCTTAAAGAATTGCTTCTATAGATGAGTCTGGTCTTGGAATTACGTGTACTGACACAAGTTCTCCTACCCTTTGAGCTGCTGCTGCACCTGCATCTGTAGCTGCCTTTACAGCTCCTACGTCTCCTCTTACCAATACTGTTACAAGTCCGCCACCTACAAATTGTTTGCCTACAAGAGTAACATTAGCCGCCTTTACCATTGCATCTGCTGCTTCTATACTTCCTACCAAACCCTTAGTTTCTATCATTCCTAAAGCATCCATCATTGCCATAATATCCTCCTAATTTATTTTATGATTTTTACCATATCGCCATTTTTCAGGCCACAGGCGTTAGCTTCTTCCATATCTATATGAAAATCCAAATATCCGTTTTTATCAGCACGCACTATAATATTTTCAAGTACCATGCTTCTTATTCCGCCACTTCTTACTGATACTATCTGACCGTTTTCAAGGCCCATATAATTTGCCTGCTCAAGGTTCATATGTATATGCCTTTGAGCAACTATAACTCCCTTATCTATTACAACAGTTCCCTTAGGTCCTATAATAGTGATTCCCGGAGTTCCTTCCAAATCAGAACTCATCCTGATTACAGGCTTTACTCCCAACTTAAAGGCATCTGACTGTAATATCTCCACCTGAGTTTCTTTTCTGCAAGGTCCTATAATTCTTACATTTTCTAAAACTCCCTTAGGTCCGCAAATTGTAAGTTGTTCTTTACAGGCAAATTGCCCCGGTTGTGATAAAGCCTTTATAGGCGTTAATTCATAGTCCCTTCCGAACAAGACTTCCATATGAGCTTTTGATATATGTAAATGCCTACCCGAAACTCCTACAGGCAAAACCATATCAGCATCTAAAGAAGTTGTATGAGGATTTTCCTTTTTGTTCTTCTTTAAGTTATCAATTAGCAAAAATGCTAAGTTTCTTACTTCGTTCATTAAAATCCTCTAAGTTTCTCCATCAATTCTTCTTCCGTAAAAATATGACTTGCAATTGCGGCATTTAAGAAATCATAAATTTCTTGGCAAGATAAAGGTTTTTCACAATCTCTATCACAAGTTTCGCCATCCCCACAAACTACACTGCTGTCAATCTTACAATATTCAACATGTGAATGATCTTCATGTGAATGTTCCTCATGACAATGATCTTCGTGCGAATGTTCTTCATGACAGTGATCATCATAACAAGCTTTTTCACATCCGTGATCCTTGCATTCTTCTACATGACTTTCCTTAGCATGCTCGTCAGCATGACATAAGTCAGCTTCTACAAATTCCACCTTGTTATCTCTGGCTATATCTCTTGCCTGAGGAGTAATTAAGGTGTTTTTATCAATATATATCTTGCCGCAAGCCTTAGCTTCATAAACATCTTGAGCTGTAATAAGTCTTTTCATCCTCTTACTTCCTTTCTACCACTTGCAATCCTCATCAATGATACCGGTAATAAGGGCATCAACCGGTATATGCTTGTTTTCGTATTCCTCTAAACAAACTCTGGCACTTGAACCCAAAGTAAGCAAAACAAGGTCTCCCTCTCCTGCCCCTATTGTGTCTACCGCTACCAACTGCTTTCCCTTATCGGTCCCGCAAACAAGTTCTACAAGCATTAATTTCATACCGTTTAATTGATCATACTTTCTCGTAGCCCAAATCTTACCTACCAATTTAGCTATTACCATTTTTCAATTTTTCCTTCTTTTTCCTTAATATTAGTTAATGCCTCCCTTACTTCCGCCATTTCGCCTACAATAGCAAGGGTTACAAAATTATTGGGACAACTACCTCTCACGTCGGAAACTTCCACGCCTACCGATTTTTCTGCAATATCGGCAGCTACCAACATTTCAATAACCTTCCCCTGAACAAGTCCAAGGGCTCCCGGTTTCTTTCCTTCAAATTTCAACTTGCTTCTGGTTTCTATAATCTTTAAAGTTTGATCGCTGGGTGCGCTTATTATTCTTATATCCATACCCTACTCTCCTCCTTCAACAAGTGAACATGCTATACCAAGAGGTGTTACAAACATAGGATTGCTCGGTTTAACCGTTTTTATACCTAAAACTTTTTCCACGTAGTCTTCCATACCGGTTAAAAGAGCGGTACCTCCTACCAAAACTACGTCTTCCACATCATAGCCTTCTATGGCTCTTGATATTATACTTGATATCTTATCTACTACCGGTTTAAGTACGGGAAATATGTCCTTATGCCTTGAGAAATCCCTCTTCAAAAGTTCAGCTTCCTCAAAAGATATCTTATTTGCTCCTGATAAAACAAGGGAAAAATGAGTACCTCCCGTAGGTTCATCTACAACCTTTACCACTTTTCCGTTCTTTATTATAGAAACTCCTGTGGTTCCTCCTCCTATATCAACAACCGCTCCGTCCTGCGTCCTTATTACCTCATTTGCCGCACTCGGCTCATCCAATACCTTGATTACCTCAAAGCCGGCACTCTGAGCTACATTTTTTACAACACCGCTATCTATGGATTCGGTTCCCGGAGGAATGGCACATCCTGCAAAATAAAGCTCTTCTCCTATTTTATCTTCTATTTCCTTCTTAAGTCTTTTGACTATATCAACAGCCCCCATATAGTCGACCACCATACCATCCTTTACCACGCTTGCAAATTCATATGCTCCGCATACGGGTTTCATGTCCTGATCAACTACTGCTAAAACTACAAAGGCTGTGCCTAAGTCAATACCGGTAAAAAGCTTCTTTCCCTTACAATTTATGGGGGTTTTTATAACTTTTTCAAAGTCCTCAATATATTTATTGGTCCTCTCTAAATTAATCACTCAAACCTCCTTCAAGGGATAAACTTCCAGCCCAAATCTTTATCTCATTTTCAATAAAAGCTGCAATCCTACAATAACTTTCAAATACAGGGTCATGCTCGTCCAATTTTCTCGAAAGCAAGTTTTTACCCCTATTCAAATCCTGATAAAAGTTCACTAAATTATAGAAAAGATCAAAATTTTTATCGCCTATATCCATAAGCATATACTCTTCAATCAAGTCTATCTCACTTATTTCTTCTAATTCCGGCTTATATTCCATACCCTTATATATGGAAATTGCTATTGAATTAAAGTGGGCTGCCTTTTTTCTATCATAATCCTTTACGGCATTAACAAAATTCTTTATTTTTAATGCCAGTTCTTCAAATAC
>JAEXBH010000086.1 GCA_023394215.1 Bacillota bacterium
GCAGAGAGTGTTGCAGAACAGGAAAAGCAGTGATTTTACGGTTGACGGTTATACAGGCTTTCTATTTCTTACAAGGAGTGGAACACCACAGGCTTGTATCAACTATGATGCTATGTTTCGCAGGCTGGTATAAAAGTACAATAAGAGCCATGAGGAAGCTTTGCCGGCGGTAACAACGCCCCATACCCTGCGGCATACATTCTGTACCAATATGGCAAATGCGGGAATGAATCCGAAAGCCTTACAGTATCTTATGGGACACGCCAACATTACCATGACCCTGAACTATTACGCACACGCCACTTTTGACAGTGCACAGGCGGAGTTTTTCAGACTGGCGGCTTAAAGGAAAAGAGATGTTTTACTACTTCTTTACTACCTTTCAAAGCAAAAACACAAACAGATTTAAGAAAATATGTGAGTATCTCCCTATATACAAAATGCCGGAAATGCCTGCAAAGACAGGCTATACCGGCATATAAGAAGTTTTGAAAAGTTAGTCAAAAATTGTATTAGAGTTTACTATAAATTTTAGACACATACCAATAACTTGCGTGCTTTTTATACCTAAGCAATTTTATTTTACAAACAATAAATTTAATAAAAACGGGTCTGTTTCCCGTCCCCCTATCTTCAAACCATATCAAACATATTCAGCTGATTCGAAATTACCCTTTCCTCAAAAGAGTGAAGATAATTAAATATCTCCCTATTATCGTGAACTATCTTATTTTCCCTGCAAAATTTATGGAAAATGGGCATTAAGACACCTGTTTTAGGACTATCAATTATATAACTCTTACCATACCTTTTTATATAAATTTCTTTAAGTTTAGGAAACTCTTTATCAAGTTGAGCATAAAAATATTCCCTGTTTCCTTCTCTTAAGGTAAGACCCATCCCAAAACACAATATGCCATAAACGCTCGCTTCCTTACAATAATTTAATATTCCGAGAAGATTTTCCTCAGTGTCATTTATAAAGGGAAGGATTGGTGTCAACCAAACCACGGTCGGTATACCTGCATCTCTCAAGATTTTAAGTGCCTCAAACCGCTCTTTTGTTGTTGAAACATTAGGCTCAACCTTTTTGCAAAGAGCTTCATCGTAGGTAGTTAAGGTCATTTGAATAACACATTTTGCCCTTTTATTTATGGCTTCAAAAAGATCCAAGTCCCTCAAAAGATTTGCGGATTTAGTTATAAGGCTAAGCCCGAAGCCATGCTTCAATATTATTTCAAGGGCCTCTCGGGTATACTTAAGTTTAAGTTCTTCAGGTATGTAGGGGTCTGTCATTGAGCCCATCCCCACCATACACTTTTTTCTCTTTTTTCCAAGCGCATCATCTAAAAGTTGAAGACTGTTCTCCTTTACTTCCACATCTTCAAATCTGTGCTCCATCCTATAGCACTTGCTTCTGGAATCACAATAAATACAACCGTGAGTACATCCTCTGAATAAATTCATTCCGTTTTTAGCTGATAAAATTCCCTTTACGCTTGTAAAATGCATAGAAACCCCTCTAAATAAATTAAGTTAATACTTTATATTATTATACTCCAAGATTTTAAATATTAGAATCAAATAAGTATGCTTTTAAGATAGGTATAAACTGTTAAATAATCCCTTTGATACATCTCGCACACCTTTAGAATACACCAAAAGAGGCTATCTCTCGATAGCCCCTTGTTTTACTTACCTATATTTATTTGAGCCTCATAGATTGAATAACCGTATCTGTTATTTCTCTCTAAGCCCTGCATTCTAACATATTTTCCTATCACAGGCTCAAAATCAATATTCAAATTTCTCTCAGTATTTTGACCCCTGTCAAAAGCTTTAACAGTAGTGAAATTCACACCGTCATCAGAAACCTGAATTTCAAACTTTGAATCATAGCCGCACTCAAAATTGATTTTAAGTCCTGTAATAACGGATCTTGCGGATAATTCAAAAGTGATACTTTCCTTATCCTTCCAATCACTCGCCCATCTGGTCCTGTTTGTACCGTCTATGGCAGACACCGCCCTATAGTTTTTAATAGGATTTCCCTCATAACTTGTAGCTGTAGCCCTTGCCGGACTTACACTCACAATTTCATTTACCAATATCTCATCGCTCGGTGTATAATCGTTTTTATACTTCAAGGTTGTTATTGAATGAGGTTTTAGCTCAACAGAAACACTCCTGTCCTCATCTACTACTTCCAGGTTAATATAATCATCTGTAACATTACCCATCAAGACTGAAATATTTCCTTCTCCATCCTCAACAACAGTCTTAGGAATGTTCAAATCGGTCACTGAACCTATGGATACCGTACCCGGTTGAACTGTCCTACTTATTTGCTTTAATACATAATATGAAGGTTGATAATAAACACTGATTCCGTCTGTCATCACAGGCGCATGGCATTGATTAATTACTCCTTGAGTCGGTCCCCCATCCATATCTAAAACAAGATTCCAGTCAATCCAGCTTTTTACACCATGATCGAAATCCTTTAAAATATCATAAGTATATCTGTCAGCAGGCTCATAGCTGCCAAACCAAGGTCCTTTTTCCTGACACGCCTCTGTCGCATGAAGTTCTATCTCCGGATACTTGGCCTTAATAGTATCCAATGAATAAAAGTCTTCAGACCACATAGGCTTTCCTGCCAATTCATGCCAAACATCTCCTGCATACCAGTGAAAAGCTATTCCGTCAATATATTTTCTTGCGTTCGGATTACTTAAAACCCCGTCATTAAATTTAATGAAGCCGTCTTTGTGCATAGGATCATTTCCCTTGTCCCAGTCCCAAATCAAAAGCTTAGGATCAAGTCCGTTTTTTTCCAGAGTAGGTCCCAAATAATTAGACACAAAATCGATAGTCTGATTTATAGTCCATGTTGCAGCTTCCCACTTAGGGTTGTTTTGGCTTTCATTCTGCATTGAAAGAGAATAAACATCGATTCCCTCTTCCTTGTATGCTTGAATATATTTCACAAAATAATCTGCATAACTTTGATAATATTGAGGAAGCACTGAATTGTCAATTATGCCCAAACCGGCAGTTCCTGTTTGCCCCCTTCTGACACCCGACTTTTTCATCCAAGCCGGCGGTGCCCATGGAGCAGCGAAAAATTTAACATCAGGTCTTCTTTGCATAATCCTGTGCAAGGCAGGTATGATGTAATCCTTGTCGCCCTTTATAGTAAATGCTTCCAAATTTTCATCCGGATAAGTCGTATCGTTATAGCTATATTGTTTAACTGAAAAATCAGCCGACCCGATACTTGATCTTGTTAATGAATAATTTGAACCGTCTTCTCCAAAATAAGCATCAAAAATCTCCTCTTGCTTTTCAGGGCTTAACTTGGAAATGTTATAGGCCGCCGACTCG
>JAEXBH010000052.1 GCA_023394215.1 Bacillota bacterium
GGCAAGGCCCTTGCTATAACAGGAGCAATTAAGGATGAAACTTTAAATATCGAAGATTTATGTTTTGATTTTATAAATTTATTAAAAAAACTTGAACCCAAGGCAATAGAGGAAAGATATGGTATAAGTCCTGAAACCGAAACGTTGGAGATTATGGATACTATTGCCAAAAATACAGGGGCTATGTTTAGGGGAAGAGAAGTCGATTATTTTAAGGTTTCACAGCTTGTTTTTGACGATTTTAGAAAACTTAGACTTGGGGCTATCACGCTTGAAAGAGTTGATATGCTTGAAAATGAGTAATTTTTGTAATAATAATGGCAGTTTTGTTTTAAGAAAGAGGATATAATGACTTTAAGGCTTAAATTAAAAAGGGAAGACTTGGAGCTTTTGATTGAAAAGCGTGGTTCATATAAAGCTGTTTGCGGTATAGACGAGGTAGGAAGAGGACCGATTGCCGGGCCTGTCGTCAGTTGTGCGGTTATAATGAAACCGGAAAAAATTGAGGGCATTAAGGATTCCAAAAAGCTCAGTGATAAGAAAAGGAGGGAGCTGTCCTTAGAAATATATGATAGGGCAATAGCTTACGGTATCGGCATAGTAGATAGCCAGGGGATTGATGAAGTAAATATAAAAAAAGCAACACATTTATCAATGTTGAGGGCTATAGAAAATATGCGGGATAAGGAAGGAAGGGCGGTAAAGCCCGATCTTCTTTTGATTGATGCTGAAAACATAGACAGCCATATAGATCAGATATCAATAATTTCAGGGGATGATTTGGTTTATGATATATCATGTGCCTCCATACTTGCCAAGGTATTCAGAGATGATATGATGATTTCTTATGCCGAGGAGTTTCCGGGATATAGCTTTGAAGATCATAAAGGCTATGGAACCAAAAAGCATTATCAGGCTATTGATAAGCTTGGGCTCAGTCCTATACACAGGATAAGCTTTATGAAAAAATACTTTGAAAGACTTAAAGAAGAAGAATAAATTAAAAGGATTGCTTGGAGAAATAATTGCCTGTAAGTATCTTGCCAATCAGGGATACACTATAGTCGACAAAAATTTCTCCTGCAAATTCGGAGAATTGGACATAGTTGCATTTTTAGAAGATATGTTCGTTGTTGTAGAGGTTAAAACCAGGAAAAATCCGGATTTTTCTTTGGCGAGCGAAGCTGTGGACTACAATAAAATAAGGAATATAAAGAAATCAACCGATTATTTTATGCACAAACACAGGATTTTTGACTCTTATGTGAGATTTGATATTATAGAATGTTATTGGGAATCTATGCAAGTGAGGCATATAGAAGATGCATTCAGATAGTTATTCAAGTCATAGAGATGTACTTTTACTTTTAAATCTCTTAAATATTTCAAATCTAAAAATTATTAATATCATAAATTCCAATTTGCTGGACAGGCTATTATTTATAAATCAAAGAAATCTTGCTTCCATCGAGTTTTTAAGTGAAAATGAGAAAAATAGAATAAGTGATTTTATCAAAAATAAATCTATCGAAGGCTATAAGCATAAATTATATGCTTTGGGAATTTCTTATTCAAGTATTTTGGACAGGGATTATCCAAACAGGTTGAGAGAAATTTTTAATGCACCTGCTATCCTTTATTATAAGGGAAAAGATTTTGAAAATCTTGATGAGTCAATTGCCGTAGTAGGTTCAAGAAAATATACGGGATATGGCGAAATGGCATTGGAAAGAATCTTATCCGGACTTTCTAATTATAAATTAAAAATAGTATCCGGTATGGCTATGGGTATAGATGCTCTTGCCCATAAAAAGGCTATAGATGTAAAAATCCCTACTGTTGGGATTTTAGGGTCATCTCTTGATATAGAGTATCCGACTTCCAACGCAAAACTTTATAGAGATATGAAAAATGAACTTTTAATCAGTGAATTTCCTATCGGAAGTCCACCCATAAAGAGAAATTTTGTGCTAAGAAATAGGATAATATCGGGTTTATCCAAGGCGGTAATCATAATAGAAGCCAAAGAAAAAAGCGGTTCTCTTATAACTGCAAGATATGCAATTGAGCAGAATAGGGAGGTATATGCGGTTCCCGGAAATATAGATTCCATTTTTTCAACAGGCTGTAATCAGCTTATTAAGGCAGGTGCAAAGCCTATTACCTGTGCGGAAGATATTGTAGAGGATTTGGCTTTTATTGAAGAAGCAAATAGGGTAAAACCCGTTTATTTGCTGGAAGGTTTAAATGATGATGAGAGGCTTATATTAAAAAATTTAGAAAATTTAAGTTTATCACCGGAGGATTTGGCAGGCGTTACGGGTTTTAAAATAGAGAAAATTTTAGCATATATAAGCAGGTTGGAACTTAAAGGGCTGATAGAAAGTCATGCGGATAGGGTAAATTTAAGCCTTAATACTTTTGACATTTGATTATTTCGTGATATAATTCTAATCGTTATATATAAAGAGTTAAGGATTAGGTATGGTTAAAAATTTAGTTATAGTGGAATCTCCTACAAAAGCTAAGACAATAAGCAAATTTTTGGGGAAAAATTATAGGGTCATGGCTTCCATAGGGCATCTTAGGGATCTTCCAAAGAGCAGGATGGGGGTTGATATAGAAAATGACTTTGAACCTCAATATATTAATGTTAGGGGAAAGGCAAAAACAATAAACGAAATAAAAAAGGTTGCCAAGGAGTCGGAGAAGGTTTATCTTGCATCCGACCCTGATAGAGAAGGGGAAGCCATTGCTTGGCATTTGGCTTATTTATTGGATTTGGATCTTGGAGATAAAAATAGGGTAGTATTTCCGGAAATCACTAAGGAAACAGTTAAGAATGCAATAAAAAATCCCAGAAAGATAGATTTATCATTGGTAGATGCTCAACAGGCCAGAAGGGTTATGGATAGGGTTGTTGGTTATGAACTTTCTCCAATATTATGGAAGAAGGTTAAGAGCGGACTTTCAGCAGGAAGGGTTCAATCAGTTGCTTTAAAGATAATAGTCGATAGGGAAAATGAAATTAGAAATTTTGAAGCACAGGAATATTGGACTTTAAATGTGTATGCTAAAAAGGATAAAATTAATTTTGAATCCAGATATTTTGGGACTTTTGACGGTACTAAGATTAAATCAAAGAAGATACTGAGTGAAAAGGACGCTGATGACATTATAGAAAGTTTAGATCCCAATGCTTATAGGATTATAGATAAGGCGAGTAAAAAGATTTCAAGAAGGGCATACCCTCCTTTTACCACATCAACTTTACAGCAGGAAGCATCAAAAAGACTGAACTTTTCAACATCAAAGACCATGTCTTTAGCTCAGCAGTTATATGAAGGTATTTATATAGGTGATGAGGGAAGCGTTGGATTGATCTCATATATGAGAACTGATTCAACAAGGTTATCAAGTCAAATAATTGGAGAGGCCTTATCTTATATAAAGGATAACTTTGGGGATGAATATGCTTCAAAGGGGTTTTCATATGATAAAAAGAGGATAGGAAGTCAGGATGCACATGAGGCCGTAAGGGTATCATC
>JAEXBH010000028.1 GCA_023394215.1 Bacillota bacterium
GTCTGAGACAACCAAACTCCCGCACTTTCCTTTCTAAATTGGTCTATATTTATTCCTCTGCCGTCAAAATACTTCCAATTATATTGTCCATCCATTAACTTCAGCCAAGCCCATTTACCTATTACTTGGTTTCCGCTTGTATTGTCAAAATATGACCAGCTCCTATTTATATATTGCCAGCCGAAAGCTTGAGAGCCTGATTTAAATCTGAAAAATTTCCAGCCCCCGTCTATGTGCTGTCTTCCCTCTACCCTTGAACCTGTAGCAGGCCTAAAGTAATACACTAAATTGTTTTTAGGATCGGTCCACCAACCCTTCTTGTAACCTTTAAAAGGTCCTGATTGTGAAAGATAATACTTGGTTTCTCCATCCTTTGTTTCTTCATAGAATTGGTCTATACTGTTACCTTCCCTATCGAAATATTTATAGACTTTTTCATCGCTGTTTTCCACAGGAAGCCACAACCATTCGCTGATCGCCCTTTGACCGTCCTTCTTTGTATACTTCCATTTATCATCTTCTTTTTTCCATCCGCCTGCTTCTTCTGCCACAACTTCAACATTCAAAAATACATCTACAAAGCTTTCATCATCATAAGTAATTCTTATGCAAACTTTTTGTTCGCCCCTATTCAAAGGAATTTCTCCTATTATCTCCTTTGTGATGTATCCGGCTTTATCTGAAACTGTAACAGCAGATAAAATTTGACTTTTAGCATCTTCTATGGAAATTGTATCTTCATAAGTCAGTTTTTCTTCATTTACTTGGGGTTTGTATTTTACTGATTTATCAGCGGAAAGAACAGTAATAGGAATAGTTACCCATTTATTTTCCAAAGATAATTCTATTTCATAATCAACATCCTTTAATTTGTCAGTTTTATTTATAACAATACCATATTCAGAAAACATTTCACTTTCTACTATTTTGGAAATTCCATTCTTGTCTGTCAACTTGACCTTAGCACCGGATACCTCAAAAAATTCGCCTTCCCTATACTCAACTTTTGTAGGATTCTCAATAAGCTCCATTTTTTGAACAGAAGTTTTATCAAAATTCAAAATAGGCTCCATTTGAGTAACATTTATCAAATCTATTACAATCTCTTTAGATTCTCTTATATTGTTAAGCTGCTTATTATCAAAACCGTCAACCACCTGATAAACTCCTCTGTCAGGTGTCGGAATGTATGATTGAATGCTGATATCGGCTCCTTTTTGAACATTTATCGATTTTTCCGAAACAATCCGACCTTGATGCTTAAACTTAAGTGTTACTGCATACGTATTTGACGGATTTTCCATATTTTCAAGCTTAAATGTCTTACCCTCTTTGTTTATTCTATATAGTTGGCTTAAATTGCTTAACGAAACATTTGTCAATTCGTTTATGTCGCCCTTAACAACAACATAGACAGTCCCTACTTTTGCAAGTAATTTATCCTCAGTTCCGTTCACTTTAATACTGATAGGATCTACAATATTATTTTCTACTGAAATACCGGTATCCAAACCGAGATTTATTTCTCCGGTTCCCAGTAAATTTCCAACCCTTAATATTTTATTGCCGTTAATTGATAATTTAGTACCATCTTTTATATCTACGTTTCCTGATATCAACTCAGTATTATTCAAACTCAATTCCGCTTTATTTTCCAATGCAAGATTTATAATGTTTTTCAATTGCAAACTATAAAATTTAAAATCTTTCAACAAAACTTCATTATCAATACTATTTGTACCATCAATCAATTTTATATTTTTCGAATTAGATATTAGGCTTATTTTTTCCGTAGTTTGAGAATTATTACCGCTGCCCAAATAAATACCGTCATCAACCGCTACAAATTCGGAATCAATAACAATACTTGCAGGAATGTAGCTGTCATCATTTTCATTTCCGGCTATAATCTTTTCAAATGCCGTATCTGATGAACCATTTAAAATTCTAATCTTAGCGTTGCTTCCACTTGCTTGTCCCTCTTTTACACCTCCTATAATCATCGGTTTTCTATTATCGGTTTGTGTAATTTTAGTATATACGCTATCTATTACAAGCTCATTTCCTCCAACATAAATCTTAGGAGAATTAGTTCCTTCCGGTATCATATTCAGAGTCATATTTTGCAATTTTAGATTATTTTCCAAAACAAGATCTAAACCCCTAAATGTTAACCTGTATTTTTGTCCATCTATAGCAATATCCTTATCGATTTTAAACGTATTATCCGCTCCTATGGGCCTAAACTGTATATCTTCAACCAGCTTTATTATATCTCCATCTTTTGCTTTTGAAATAGCGTATTTCAAGCTATCATACGGAATATCTTTTGTCCCCTGTCCTGTCTGTGCACTTTCTTCACCGTTTCGCACATAAATTATATTTCCGATTTCTGCCGGTTTAATAGTGTAAATACTTGTTCTAAAGTCATTTGTGGTCTTTAAGTATTCCTGAAACACTTTCTCCTTTAAGGTTCTAACTGAATTTATATTTGTGGAAACTGTTGTTTTCGGCTGATATAAGCTACCTTCCGCTTTCATTTTTGCTAAATCTTGATTAACCGCCTCCCTCATTTGATTCATTAGGTCTTCAAAATTTCGAACGGATTTGCTCTCATTTAAATACTTAATATTATCAATTCTTCTTTTGAACATATCTTTCTTGAATTCTGCCAAATTTCCATGATACTTAACATCTAATATGGCATTTAACGCATCCTTATCATTTAAATATTTTCCTGATAAATAAGCAGCCATTCCATTTCTGTATCCATATTCTGCAAGAATTTCATATGAATTTCTTCTAAATGTAATATCTCCGCTTGTCCCCGAGTCATTTTGGAGTGCAGCATAAATAGGTTCAAAAAGGGGCACCACATAATAACTATTTTGCATTGTATCACCAATAGACTTTATCCCCTCAAAAGATAAACGTCCTGAAACAATGTTGTTAGAAATAAAGTCATCAATATCTTCAAGCTTATTAGCCTCATCCAATGTTAAATTTGAAAATCTGTCATTTGTTTTGCCTCCATCGCCTGAATCGGAAACAATATCAACTTTATTCAACAAAACAATACGGTCTTGATTGTCTTTTTCCAAAATCGCCCTTGCTTCAGCATAGTCAAGTGTATAAATAACATCAAAAACACCTTTCATATACTCTTTTAAATCTTCCTCATTTTGAAATCTTTTAGGAGATGAATTTTGTACCCTGTTTTCACCAAGTGTATATGCTGTATTTAAATTAAAAATGGGATTATAACCTGAATTTTTGTTGTTGATAGACTCAAATAAGCCTCTTGCAAATACTTCCGGTCCTTTTCCTCGACGACGATTATATCCATTAAACCATATATCCTTATCCAACATATGCGTTAATTCATGGGTATAAACAGCTTGTCCTCTATCTGTAAGTCCCTTAGCTACATAAAATGTTATTTTATTGCTCCCGCTTGCCTGCCCGTCAGCAAACATATATTTTGCATATAAATTAAACGGCGTGATAAACTCCCTTATTCCATCAAGTACCCCGTCTCCATATTTCGGGGACCACAAGGTTGAAGCACTTGCTTGTGCATTGCCGTACTTTTGCATTGTATCTACTACAATAATATCCTTGTGGCCTACAAAATCTTCTTTTTTATCTGTAATTCTATACCAGAAATCTAAAAATAACTGCTGATGCCTCGCTGTATTATCTACATTTTCTTTAAAAGCATCCAAACTTATACCTGTTGAATCCTTTCTTTCCATATAAGTATCGGTAAGCCCGTAATTAATCGTATTTGT
This sequence comes from Bacillota bacterium, assembly GCA_023394215.1. GTDB lineage: Bacteria > Bacillota > Clostridia > Tissierellales > Peptoniphilaceae > JAUMWX01. Next base: position 3,792 of record JAEXBH010000028.1, read on the forward strand.
TGTACTAATTACATAAAGGCTCTTATTTGTTAATGTAAGCAATGGAATCAACTGTGCCTTTATGTCTTCATCAACTCTCATTTTATCAACCAATGAGCTACTTTTATTTATATCGCTACTTATTGTTTCTACAATATAAGCCTTACTATTTTTCTCTAAATAAGATTTCAAACTCTTATCATTTTCAAAAATAGAAATTCCTTTTTCAATAAATTGAATTATATCGGGTTTATTTGTTACCTTTGATATTTTATTAGTATAAGTTTTAGCGCTATTGGGAAGTTCTGCACCATTATAGGACATAGTTCCAATATCAACTAAGGTTTTTAAAGCATCTTTTTGCCCCTGACCAAATACTTCCGGATAATAAAGGATTAAATCCTTTGCAGGAATATTCCCAAACTCAAACTTATATTGACGTTCTAAAAAAGTAAGTCCAAACAAAATACTTATTTTATTTTTCTTTATATAGTCCACTTGAACATCGGAAGAATTCTCAAAAACAGCCTCCATTATCATCTGCAGGTTATCTTTCACATAAGCAAAGCTTCCTTTCATATCCAATTTTTCCAAATAAAATTTCTTTAATTCTTGAGTTATTTCTTCTTCTGTAGGATTCTTTCCTGTTTTTTTCAACAACTCCAACCTGATATTGGACTTATCTAAAAAACTTTCATAGGGTTTTAAATGATTATAAAAACTTTCATAAGTTACTTCATTAAAATCATCTTTAACTTGATTATATAAAAATTTAACATCCAAATTATTTTTGCTTTTATAGGCATACCTGCCTTCCGCTTTCTCAACACTTACTGTCCCATCCCCAAATAGAATTTTTACTTTCGATATATTTTTATCCTTCGTAGAAATTAAAAGCTTCTCCTGCTCATCTAAGGGTAAAATAGCAACCGGTTCATTTTTAGAGCTTAGCATTTCTTCATTCAGCTCTTTTATATCAATATCAGATAATTCATTTAATAAATAGTCGTCCGAGTTGATTTCAACAGCTTTTGATGTAGCTGAAATTGCAATTAAAATTCCCATAAACATTGCAAGTGATAACAATTTTTTATACGTGTTTTCTCCTTTTCTCCCCATATTTTCTCCCTAATAATTATATAATTTTTATTGACCGATAATTTAACTACGGTCAAGTAAAGCCTTATTTAACCTTCGAAAACATCCTTAGTATTTCAATAAATATACCATATTAACTTGTTATTTTCTACCCACACGATGACTTTACTAAACATCTTCATCCACTATATTTATGATTATATTAACTTATTAGCCTACATTTTACCCATTATAATTTTACGCAAATTATCTAAACCGGTTTTCAAGCCTTTAATTAATAATGAATAATTACTCTCCGTTTCCTATCTTTCCCTACACTTCATACATAAGATTTTCTGTCGATTTTTCCGTAATATAAACTTTCCACTTTATTTTCTTTAAAAATACATATCCTGCCAAACAAGTTATAAATTCCGTTATCGGGAATGCCCACCAAATCAACGAAATTCCCACCTGCCCATTCCTCACAAAATTTGAAAAAACACAGGCTAACGGTAATATAATAATAAATTGTCTAAGCAATGAAAGCAGCAAGGATTGAATTCCTCCATCCAAAGCCTGATAAATCCCCTGATATGCCAAGTTAATTCCTGCGAAAGTAAAGCTTAACGAAATAATCCTCATGGCACTGATAAAATAATTTCTTGACTGACCTGCATTAAATAACGTTGCCAACACTCCCGGAAAAACCTCAGTAATAACTATTCCCAAAAGCATTAAAACTATGGTGTAAATAAGACCATATTTTATTCCCTGCTCTATCCTTTTTTTATTTCCCATTCCATAAGAAAAAGCTATAATCGGTGTAATCGCATCTCTCAATCCGAATGCAAGAAACAATACAAACTGCTGTACCTTATAAAATAAGCCATATGCAGTCTGTGCGGAAGAACTGAACTTCAAAATCAAATTCATCACATACACCATAACAGACATTAAAGCCTGAGCAATTATTGCAGGAAGTCCTATGGCATAAATTTCTTTAATGATTCCCATATCCGGTTTCATATTTTCTACCCTATGCTCAAATTCCCTATTTAACTTTATATGAAAAATCAAAGCCAACACTGCCGATACGATTTGTCCTATAACAGTTGCGTATGCTGCGCCTTCTACTCCCATTTCAGCAACAGGACCCATACCATAAATCATAATAGGGTCAAGGATAATATTTACAACAGCGCCTACAATCTGGCTTATTGTAGAATAAAATGATCGACCTGTTGCCTGCAACAATTTTTCAAACAATGAAAAAAACACAATCCCGAAAGAAATTACACAACATATTTTTAAATAACTTGTTCCCATCAAAATAACTTCCGGGTTAGTTGTCTGCGATGAAATATATGCCTTGGACCAAAAAATTCCGAACACTAAAAACATCGCATAAATAATTAAGCCCAAAAATAAACTGTTTCCGGCTACTCTCGCAGCCTTTTTTCTGTTTTCCTGCCCAAGTGTCCTTGCCAAAAGTGTATTGGTTCCTACGCCGGTCCCTATTCCTATAGCAACCATAAACATTTGAATCGGAAACACCAGTGTAAGTGCATTAAGTGCCTCTTCACTTCCTATTTTCATATTTCCAACAAAGGCACTGTCTACAATATTATATACCGCCTGTAATGCCATTGATAAAATCATAGGTATTCCTATCCGAATCATAAGCTTATCTACAGACATTTCTTTCATTTTATTAGCTTCCGTCATATTAACTCATCCTCCTTTTTCTGCATAAAAAAATGTGTACTTATCTCATAAGCCGGACTTACGCTGATAAGCTACACACTTTTTAACTATGCTATAAAATTTAATATAAAAAACGAGCAACAAAACCGGATTTACGCTATTTTGCTACTCGTTCAAAAGTTATTATATTTATCATTTTTCAAAAAGTCAAATAAAAATTTTCTTTATTTTACACATAGCATTTAACAGATTCTATAAAAATCGGCCTTTGAAATCAGCTTTATCCAATCCCAAAGGTCGATAAATAAAAAAAACAAAAATTATAATACCAATAATATCATAACTTTTGTTTTTAATTGGTGGAGGTGAGGAGAGTCGAACTCCTGTCCGAAAACACGTCCACCGGAACTTCTACATGTTTAGTCAATTACTTTTAATTCCCAATCATCCCTGCTAACTGACAAACTAAGATTCTTGGTAGCTTCATAAATGTCACGAAGGGCTCAAAGCTTTGCCCTGCGGATTTCCCAACATATTTGAGACCAAGTAGAGATTATGGGTCTCTCTAAGTGGCCGGCTGCGATTAGGCAGCTAAAGCGAAATTATTTTCGTCGTTTATATTTAGTTTGCTATTTTTACGATGTATGCCCATCGACATGCTTATCCGACTTCAATATCCCCGTCGAAACCATGTCACCCCCATGGTCACTTAATTTTAAATAATATTTTATCTTTTGTCAATGATAGCTTATACTATAAAGATGAGGTGACAAATATGAAAAATTATAAGATAATAATAGATCTGATATTATCCCTAACTTTATTTATGGGATTATTATCTTCCTGTAAAAAAATTGATAAGGGTAAAATTCAAAATTCCATTGAAAACAAAGAAGAAGCTTTGGATGAAAACGGCAGCTACTACAATAAGGATGATGTTATATCATACCTTATAAGCTATGAAAAACTTCCAAAAAACTATATCAGGAAAAAGGAAGCCCAAGGTATGGGCTGGATCGCCAGCGAAGGAAATCTTTGGAAGGTTACGGATAAGATGGTTATAGGAGGGGATAAATTTTCAAATCGAGAAGAAAAACTTCCTAAGAAAAATGGCAGAATTTACTATGAGGCTGATGTTAACTATAAGGGTGGCAAAAGAGGTGCTGAAAGAATAATCTACTCCAACGACGGACTTATATTTTATACATCAGATCACTATAAAACTTTTGAGAGGATTAAATGAAAAAAATTTTAAATTTCAAACATATTAAAAATATAGAAGATTTTCATGATTATATGGAAATTAAACTTGCTCTTCCCAAGCATTACGGAAGAAACCTTGATGGACTTTGGGATATTTTGGAAGAAGAAAACAGTCTTCGCTTGGAAATATTAAATGCTTATGATATTTTAAGATTGGGGATTTATGGCAAGAAAATCTTAGACCTTTTTATAGATTTGGGACCTGAAAAGATTAAACTTAAGAGGGG
>JAEXBH010000113.1 GCA_023394215.1 Bacillota bacterium
ACTTGGACTGGATTATGAGAGCTTAAAGGAAAAATATCCAAGACTAATTTGGGCCCAAGTTAACGGTTTTGGAGATGACGGTCCTTTGAAGGATGAACCCGGATTTGATACAGTTGCATATTGGGCAAGAAGCGGGGCCATGATAGACTTGGCTGAAAAGGGAAGCCCTATAGTTCCTCCGTTCGGATTTGGAGATTCTTCTACAGCTTTAGCTTTGGCGGGCGGTATTTCTGCAGCCTTGTATCAGCAACAAAAGACAGGCAAGGGACAAAAAGTTTTACTTTCCTTGTTGTCAAATGCAATTTGGTCAATGAGCTGTATAGTTGCAGCTGCTCAATATGGGGATGAATATCCGAAATCAAGAAAGGATGCCATGAGCGCCGTAATAAACAATTATATGTGTAAGGACGGTCAATGGATTACGGTTACAATACTTGATTATGAAAGATATTATTTACCTCTATTGAGAGCCTTGGAAATAGAAGAATATGCTAATGACGAAAGATTCAACAGTGAAAAGTCGGCTAAGAAAAACGGTAAGGAACTGATAGCCCTTTTGGATAAGGCCTTCCAAAAATTTGACAGGGAAGAGGTTATAAAGAGACTTAAGGCTGAAGATATAGCATATGGCAAAGTACAACATTTGAAAGATCTTCCTACAGACCCTCAAGTTTTGGAAAATAACTATTTGATTAAGGTTAAAAATAGGGACGGTTCTGAATATTATGCTCCTATGAGCCCTGTTCGTTTCGGTACTACCGAAATTGAAAGAAAATTGGACGCTCCTTTGCTTGGAGAGCACAATGATGAAATACTTAGAGGCTTGGGTTACAGCGAGGAAGAGATAAGTCGTTTGTATGAAGTCGGAGCGATTTATAAAAAATAATTATTTACGAGAGTAATTTGGTAACGCAGGATACAAGCTTAAGGGAATTAAAATTTTAATTCCCTTACTTGCTTGAAAAATAAAGGGTGATGATATAAAAGGAGAATACATGTTTAAGTTTACAGATGAGCAATTGGAAGTTCAAAAAATGGCGAGAGAATTTGCTGAAAAGGAAATTGCGCCATTAGCGGAAAAAGTTGATAAGGAAAAAGTATATCCTGAAGAAAATATAATAAAGATGGCTGAACTTGGCCTTTTAACTATAAATATACCGGAAGAGTACGGCGGAATAGAACTTGATGAAGTGTCAAAAGCTCTTGCAATTATGGAAATTTCAAGAAAATGCGGTGCTACAGGAGCAATTTTTGCAGTGCAAATGTTGGTCAATGACATTATAAAGAAGCATGGTAGTGAAGCACAAAAGGAAAAGTATTTGGGTTTAGTGGGAGAAGGAAAGATAGGAGCCTTTTGTTTAACTGAAGCCGATGCAGGTTCCGATGCGAGTCGTATAAGGACCAAGGCTGTAAAGACCGATGACGGCTACATAATTACGGGTACAAAGGCATTTATAAGCAATGTCGGACCCAATGCGGGAGATTACCTAATAATCCTGGCTTTGACAAATCCTGAAGAAGGAGCTAAGGGAGTGACAGCTTTCCTGCTTGACCGTAACACTGAGGGATTAAGTGTAGGAAAACAAGAAGATAAGATGGGACAAAGGGGGGCTCCGGTGTCTGAAATTGTCCTTAATAATTGCAAGGTTGGAGAAGATCAAATACTTGGTAAGGTAGGAGAAGGCTTTAAAATAGCCATGGAAGGCCTTGATGGAGGAAGGATAAGCATAGCATCGGTAGCTTACGGTTTAGGTTATGAAGCTTTGCAATTAGCTATAAAGTATGGAAAGGAGAGGGTGCAATTCGGAAAACCTATAATTAAAAATCAAGGTTTGGAATGGTATATCTCCGATATGGGAACAAAACTTGAAGCTTCAAGATTGTTGATTTTAAATGCTGCAGGTATGCGTGATAACGGAGACAATATCACAAAAGAAGCGGCTATGGCTAAGTATTATGCTACAGAGGTAGCATCATTTGTAGCGGATTTATCTCTGCAAATTCATGGCGGTTACGGGTATATGAAGGAATATGCCATAGAAAGAATTTATAGGGATGTAAGACTTACAAGGATTTATGAGGGTACGTCGGAAATTCAAAAATTGGTAATAGCAAGACAATTAATCAAATAGTATGCAAAATGATTTAACCGATAAGGCTTAAAAGAGATTTAGGAGTAGAAAATGAATAATGTTATACTTGAAAAAAACGGTAAAATAGCAAAGATAATAATCAACAGACCTAAAGTGCTTAATGCATTGAACTCTGAAACCTTGGATGAGATTTTAGAGGCGGTTAGGAATGTTGAAAGTGATGAATCCGTTAGGGTCGTGATAGTTACAGGAAGCGGAGAAAAGGCATTCGTTGCGGGGGCTGATATTTCCGAAATGGTTAAGATAGGTTCTGTAGAAGGCTATCAGTTTGCCAAAAAAGGACAGGATACTTTTCAGGCTATAGAGGATGGTAAGAAATTCTATATTGCGGCAGTAAACGGATTTGCCTTGGGCGGCGGATGTGAATTGGCAATGGCTTGTGATATGAGAATAGCGTCGGAAAATGCCAAGATGGGACTTCCGGAAGTAACACTTGGAGTTATTCCGGCTTTTGGCGGAACTCAAAGGCTTCCTAAGCTTGTAGGACTTGGAAAGGCCAAGGAACTTATGGCTACGGCAGCTATGCTTACAGCTTTTGAAGCTGAGAAATGGGGTTTGGTAAATCACGTGGTAAAGCCTGAAAATCTTTTGGATAAGGCGGAAGAAGTGGCAAATAAGGTTATAAAAAATTCAAGTTTTGCCATAGGTCACGGCTTGGAAGCTATGAATCAATCAACTCAAATCAAGCTTAAGGACGGATTGGAAATAGAAGCCTTGATGTTTGCAAAATTATTCGGACATCCGGATCAAAGGGAAGGAATGGAAGCTTTTTTGGAAAAAAGGAAGGCGGATTTTAAATAATTCTCATATAATTAAACGAAATTACTAATACTTGTTGACGGGTCGGAGTTATTTTATTCTGACCCGTTAAACTTTTAGAATTTAAATAGTTAGTCCTTATAAACTTATGTTATTTTATTAATTTTTCTATACATTTATTAAATTTATGTTATAATTTACTTATAGAAAATAAGGAGAGTTAGATGAGTTTAAGGATATTATTGGTAAATCCGGACCAAGAGTTCATTGATAATTTTACCTATAGCTTTAAGACGGAAGATTATGAAATAGTATCGGCATTGACTATTTCTAGCGCTTTGGACCAATTCAGATCTAAGGATTTTGATTTGGTAGTGATGGATATGCGCTTCGCAGATGGAACGGGCTTGGATTTAAAAAGAAAGATGAATGAAATTAAGGATACTCCGACTATTGTGGTATCTGAGGACAGTGAACCAAACAACAAGGTATTAGCGCTTGAGTATGGATGTGATGATTATATCGTTAGTCCTTTTTATTTGCTCGAATTAAAGGCAAGGATAAGGGCGGTTCTTCGCAGAAGTAAGGAAAATAAGCAGGTTAAGCTTGTAAATGAATCAAGCGACACTCTTGTAAAAGGCTTGTTTGAGTTTAATATCTTAGGCAGAAAGGTTAAGGTTGATACGGTTGAGTTGGACTTGACAGGCAAGGAATTTGACCTTTTGTATATCCTTGTATCAAATAAGCAAAAGGTATTTTCCAGAAGAGACCTTGCGGATGAGCTTTGGAACGGCATTGATGAGTCAAATATAAGAACTGTTGATGTTCATATAAGAAGGCTTAGGGAAAAGTTGGAACCTACCAAGGCGGATAAGCTTATTCAAACCAGTTGGGGAGAAGGCTACTATTATGATGACAGCATAAAGAAACATAGGAGATAGGAAGTTGACAGATAAGTATAGATGGAACCTTGAGAGCATGTATGAAAATGACGAGCTTGCAAGGGATGATTTAAAATATATTGAAGAAAATTTGGAAAAAGTTGAAGCTTTAAAAACTGACGCTAAAAATAACCTAAAAGATTTATTGCTATTAAATACCGATTTAAATAGGAAATTATATAAGGTTTGGACTTATTCAAACATGAGAAAGGATGAAAATTCCAAAATAAGTAAGTATCAAAAGCTTAATATGGAAGTTGATGCCGTTGCAACTAAGCATTTTGCAGCATTTGCTTTTTTGAAACCTCTGCTTTTATCTTTGACTGAAGAAGAGGCGAACAAACTTTTAACCGATCCGCAATTGGAGATTTATAAGTTGAGCTTGGAGAGAATTTTTAGATACAGGCCGCATACTTTGAGTGATAAGGAAGAGTTTATCTTATCATCTTTATCTACTACAGTTGCTTCATCGAGTGATATTTACTATTTCCTGACAAATGCGGATATGAGATTTCCAAAGCTTGAAAGTACTGAAAAGGAACTTAAAAATTCAACCTTTGTTGAGTTGCAAAATGACGAAAACAGGGAGATACGTAAAGAGTCTTTTAAGAAGTTTTATGATACTTATGCTTCATTTTCAAATACCATAGCGAGTACCTATTATGCTAATTTGAATGCTAAGGCAAGTCTTGCAAAGCTTAGGAATTTTGCTTCCGTAAGACAGGAATACCTATTTGAAGATGATGTTGACGAAAGGGTATATGATGCCTTGATAGAAAGTGTTCATAAGAACTTACCGGCTTTTCACAAGTATTATGCTTTAAAAAAGAAGGCATTGGGTCTTGACGAACAGCATATGTATGATGTATATATGCCTATTTCTAAAGGCTTTGATAAAAAATACAGCTTTGAAGAAGCCAAGGAATTGGTTTTGGAATCAATTAAACCCCTTGGGGCTGATTACGAAAAAATTTACAAGACTGCCTTTGAAGATAGGTGGATAGATGTTGAACCGAGAGAAGGAAAGAGGGGGGGAGCGTATTCGTCAGGCTCTTATGATTCTTATCCTTTTGTCCTTTTGAATTTTAACGGAACCCTTGATTCGGTATTTACTTTGGCTCATGAAATGGGTCATTCTATGCACAGCTATTATGACAGATCAAGCAATGATTTCCTACATTCAGGTTACACCATATTTGTAGCGGAAGTTGCTTCCACTTTCAATGAAGCCTTGCTTCTTGATATGCTTATGAAGAGGGCTGAGACTAAGGAAGAAAAAATTTACTTGTTGGATTTCTATATAGATAATTATAAGTCAACTGTATTCAGACAAACTATGTTTGCCGAGTTTGAAAGAGAAGTCCATAAGAGG
>JAEXBH010000129.1 GCA_023394215.1 Bacillota bacterium
GTCAAAAGTGAGGACGGAAGCCGGGAACAGGAAGTGGAAATCTTCTACCGCTTTATCGGCAAAATCGAATGACACATCTTGAGATACCCAACAATATCTTTAACTAAGGGAAACGGGCTCATCATATCCTGATATAAGCCTAATGCCCAAACTTGCTAAAATACTAAATACAAGCATTGACTACTTGCTTATTGATGAAAATTTGCCTGAAACCAGGTACGAAAATCCAACAGAAAGTAAAAAAAATATAAATGATATGATACTTAAAATAAAAGTTCTTGACAAAGGTGACAAGGTAAATGTAAATCTCCCTCTTGCCTTATTCAAAATGGGTATAGACTTATCAAGTAGCTTAAACCTGAACGGAAACAATTTAAACGATAAATTAAAAGACATAGATTTCAATACTCTTATAGCAATGGCTGAGAAAGGCATCTTAGGTAAGTTAGTCGAAATTGAAGGAGCTGATGGTGAAATAGTCACCATTTCAATAGAATAATGAAGTTTATAGTATATCTGCCCAAAAAAGATCAAAAACTTTGCATGCCTGTACCGACTTCCCTTATTTTAAATAAATTTGTATTCGGAAAAATACTTAACTTCGGAAACTTAGGATTTTCATCTCCTAAGCTCAACAAAGATCAGATAAGAGCCATAAAAATACTTATAAAAGATTTAAAATCTAAAAACGGAGGAACTTTTAATCTTGTTACTGTAGAAGATAAGGATGGAACTATCGTAAAAATTGACTTATAATAAAGCAACTAAAAAATGGCAATCTCTATAAATTATTATGAGAGTTTGCCATTTTTTATAATTAATCTATTTTTTTCTTTTTCTAAGCTTTGCTATCAAGGCTACAAAAAGCATTCCTATGATGGCTATTACTACTATAGCTCCCCCGGGTCTTACATCAAAATAAAAAGATACGGTTAAGCCCAGCATCATATAAATTATTCCCAATAATACTGAATAGCTTAAAGATGCCTTATAACTTCTTGCTATCAAAAGGGCTGTGGCTACAGGCAAAACTATCAGGGATGCTACCATAAGTGCCCCTATCACCTTTGCCGCCAAGGCTATAGTAATAGCGGAAAATAAAGTGAAAATAAAGTTTATAAAGCCTACTCTCACCCCTGCAAGTCTTGCTAAATTCGGATTCATGGATATATCCAATAAAGCACCGTAAAATATAATCGAAATTGCAGATATAAATACAAAAACTATTGCAACAAATATCAAATCCAACCTTGTAACAGCTGATATGGATCCGAAAAGATAAGATTCAAAAGTGTTTCCGCCCGGCGCAAAGTCTGAAAGCAGGGCAGCCAAGCCCAAGCCCAAACTCATTATCACCGCTGTTGCCATATCCCCGTATTGAGGAAACCTCTTTCTTATAATTTCTATAGCAAAAGCCGATATGACAGCTATCACTATAGCTCCAAATGCAGGATTAAAGCCTGCTATAAGCCCTATGGCTACCCCCATAAGAGATGTATGGGACAGGGCATCACCTATCATAGATGTTTTTCTGTTCACCATTACTACCCCTATCAGAGGAATCATTATTGACAGCATAAGTCCCGCCAATAGTGCCCTTCTCATAAAATCAAATTGAAACATTTCAAACATTATAAATCTGTCCCTCCTCAATCTTATATTTCCTATCAGGCTTAAGTAATTCTTCTATAAGCTCAAGCTCATGAGTAACAATCATAACCGTTACCTTACTTTCCCTGTTTATCTTCCTTATCAGCTGTAAAAAGTCTCTCTTGCTTTGTTTATCGACACCCGCTGTGGGTTCGTCCAAAATTATCAGTTTTGGGTCATTTATCATTGCCCTTGCTATAATTACCCTCTGTTGCAGTCCCCCTGATAACTCATTAAAAGGAGTATTTATATATGAGGACAACCCCATTTGCTCTAAAATTTGACGCCCCCTATCCTTATGTTTTTTCTTTGCAATCTTTATAAAACCGAATTTTTCATATTGATTTAAGGTAACCATTTCTAAACAGGTAATCGGGAAGGCTATCTTATCAAAGTTTTGCACTTGCGGAACATAACCGACTTCACGGAAAGATTTAATCTTTGAAACCTCTTTGCCTAAGAGCTTTACATCTCCTCTGTCAGCTTTAAGTTCCCCTAAAATAAGCTTCATAAGAGTAGACTTTCCTGAACCGTTTTCTCCTATAATAGTTATGAGTTGCCCCTCTTCAACTTCTAAGTTAAGATTCTTCAAAACGTATTGACTTGTGTAGCCGAAATACAGGTCCTTTACTTCTATATGTTTCATTCAACCTCCTTCATGGACTCATACAAATTATCCAGGTTCATTTTCATAATTTCAGCATATGAGTTGAGTCCGGCTTCTTCAAAATTGGCTTTATACTCCATTGATGCCAGAGGCTTGCTCTTACCGCCTATCTCCTCGGCAACCGTATCTGCCCCCTTTTTTTGTCCGTTAAATTCATAAAAAATAGTCTTTACCCTATAATGCAAACAGAAGTCTATGGCCTTCTTTATTGTTTTCAAACTTGGTGTTTCAGTGCTTACCAAACCTTGCAAAGGATATTGCTTTAAGTCGAAATCTCTGCACAAATAGGCGTAAGCGTTATGGGTAACAACGAATTGTTTAAACTTCAAATTCTTAAATTTTTCCTTATAAGTAAACTCAAGCTCCGTAAGTTTACTTACTATTTTAGTCTTGTTTTTTCTATATAATTCTTCATTTTCAGGATATTTTTGAACTAATTCATTGAGTATTGCATTTAGGTATTTCTTTGCATTTACAATGGACATCCACGAATGCGGATCATAAGTTATCCTATCAAGTCCCGATGTGGATCCCTCTATCAACTTCTCCACTTCTAACAATTCCCCGCTTTCGTCGGTCAACTCATAAGGAAGTAGTGGTTCCGATATCCTGTCAGATATAACAACCCAATTTCCCCCTGTCGGGAATCTATAAAAGATTTCCCCGGATTCATGTCCCATCTCAAGAGCATATACCTTGCCCTCCTCTACATCTATAGTCGATTTTTGAGGCACAAGTTCTCCCTTGCTCTGCATATTTGCCTTACCTATTTTTATAAGTTCATCCTTGCTTTTTTTATCGCTGTTATTTATAAAGCTCACCCTCATAACATCCTCATGAGTATGGGCAAAATTGAATTTATAAAGCTTGTCTTTTTCAGCTTGATGCTGTGCCATATATTGAAAATCCCCGATAGCCGCAGCTCCCTTATAGGTAATCAGTTCAACCGTATCTGCCAAATTAAGTATTTTCAGATTCGGCGCTACCTCCCTCACCTGCGGCAACCAGCTTTCCATATTGGCACCGTTCACTATCAGCAAATCAGCCTTTAAAAGCTTTCTCATATCTCTTGGACTTGGTTCCCATAAATGAGGCTCCTTATTTTCAGGCATAAATGACCTTATCTCAAGAGTATCATCTGCAATTTCTTTTGTTAACTGCGTTATAGGATAAAAAGAGGTATAGACCACAGGCTTACTCCCGCCTGTAGTCTCACCCCTTTGACATGCTGACATAATGAAAATTGCTGAAAAAACAAATAAAATCTTAAATATTTTCTTTGCTAATTTCACATTTTCACCTTTCATTTAATATTATTCAGAAACTTCTGTAACAACTTGATCCATTGTTGAGCTTGGGCTTACCATTGTAGGATACCAGTCCTCTTTGCCTAAAAGCTCTTTTATATCCTTACCATATCTCATATGGAAATGCACTATTTCTTCTTCTCCGTGAACAGGCATCATCAGAACATACTTATATTCTTCATTGTCCTTAGTTTCAAATACATGCCAGAACAATTCGCTGTTACCGTGCTTTACACTGTGAGATTCTACATATTTATAATTAAGCTTAGCCATTTCCTTGCCTGATTCTGATATAAATCCATCATATAAAGTAAGGCTGTCTCCATCTACTTTCAATCCCTTGAAAGGCAAATGACGGCTGTCTGTAAATTCCTTCTTGATATCTTCAAGCTTCTTGCCTTCTTTTTTAGCCTTTTCTTCAAGGGCCTTCATTACTTCAGGCTTATCCAAGTAACCTTCTATATTGTTCCATTCACCGTTCCAATCCTTAAGTTCCGCCTTCATTGCGGCTTTGCCGCCCTCTTCGGCTTTTTTCTTTTGTGATTCCATGTGCATCTTTATACCGTTAGCTATTTGAGCAGGATTGATATCTTCTTTTACAAATGTACCTGTTAAAACGGACTTATCTGCAAGCATAGCAGCTGCATCCCCGCTACCTGCTTTGAAATGGTAATGTAACATTACTTCTTCTCCGTGAGGTTCAAGAAGTAAAAGTGTAGGGAATTTGGCCTTTTCATCCTTAGCCTTAAATTCATGCCAATTGATTTCTGTCTTACCGTGTTGTCCCTTATGATCTTTTACAAATTCATATTCTGATTCTGAAATGATTTTTCCGTCTTTAGCTTGATCTAAAAACTTAATTGTATTTCCCTGAACTTCCATACGGTTAAATCCTACATCATTCTTCTTAATCAGGTTGGCCTTAAATTCTTCACCCTTGTCCATACCTTTAAATACAGCCTTTACTTCGTCCGTATCTACAAATGAAGCATAATTTACCCACTTGCCTTCCCAAACGGACAAGGCTACTCCCTTATTGTCTTCCTTTGCAGCTTTATCCTTGTCGGCCTTTTCTTTGTTTTCTTCAACTTTTTTATTTTCTGTAACTTTACCGTCGTTGCCCTTCTTTCCGCAGGCACCAAGAATCAATGCAAATGCCAACATTGAACTTACTAAAATCACTTTATATTTTTTCATATAGTCCTCCTATGTATTATTGTTAAGTGACACTAACAATATACAGATAAAATAAATTATCGTCAATATCAAAAGTTAGTTATTACTAATTTTTTACTTAATTGTTATATTTTATCTATTTTTTACATTTGAATTATCCTGATTAGTTTGTGTAAAATCAGGCGTTTTATATAAACTAATTAAAATTTTAGGCAAACCTAAAAAAATTAAAAAATTTTTATAATATATACATAAAAGTGTTATTATCCCTTTTAAAAGTAAAAAAGTGATAAAAATCTACACTTTTACCACTTATATTTCAATATTAAATTATTTATCCTTCAATAATTTGGCTTTAAGATAGCAAATCGCTATCCCCTTACTTCTCCACTTACTTTCATATTCCGTAACTATATTGCCCTCTTTATCTTCAGGCAAATCAAAATCAACTTCTACAAGCTCAAAACCGCAGGATTTAAAATAGTCTATGGAATCCTCAAAAAAAGATCTGTCATCAGTTTTCAACTCAATAAGTCCGCTATTTTTCAATATATGCCTATAAAGCTCAAGAAGCCTCGGATGTGTGAGCCTCCTCTTATGCTGCCTATTTTTCGGCCACGGATTACAAAAATTTATATAAATCCCATCAATTTCATCTTCTTCAAAAAAATCAAGCAATTTTTCCGCTACCGCCCTGATTCCGTATATATTTTCAAGACAACTTTCTTTAAATAGTCTTCCGGCATAAACAAAGGCTCCGGCTTCCATTTCCAAGGCTATATAATTTATATCCGGATTATCACTTGCACTCTGAAGACTGAACCTTCCTCTACCTGCCCCTATTTCAAGATATATGGGTCTGTCGTTTCCAAAAATTTCATGCCACCTTCCCTTATTTTCATCGGGATCAAAAAAAATATATTTATTATCTCTAAGTTCGGGAATAGCCCACTCTTTGTATCTTAATCTCATTTTACTTCCTTAAATTTAAAATTATCTACCAAATTATTTTAACATAAAATCACACTTTACACCTAAACTTATCTGATAATAAATTTGAAATATATTATCAAAAGTAATATCATTATTACTGTATATTTTATAAGAGAAATGAAGGTAATTATGAAAAAAAACAGTCAATATTACAAGGCAGCCATAAAAATGGCTTGGCCGTCCGTCCTGGAAAGCTTCTTTATAGCTATTGCCGGTGTCATAGATACAATAATGGTGGGAAGCCTGGGTAAATACGCTATAGCAGCGGTCGGACTAACCACTCAACCCAAATTTATAGGTTTAACCATATTTATAGCAATAAATGTTGCAGTATCGGCCCTTGTTGCCAGACGAAAGGGAGAAGGCAATAAAAAGGGAGCAAATCAAGTATTTATAACTGCACTTTTTATAAATATAATCCTCTGCGTAATCATAAGTATCCTAATGGTAGTTTTTGCTTCAGACCTCATGAGGCTCGCCGGTTCCAATACGGAAACCCACGAAGCTTCGGTAATCTACTTCAAGGTTATAATGGGAGGAACCATATTCAACGTTATAGCCATGTCCATAAACTCAGCTCAAAGAGGAAGCGGAAATACAAAAGTAGCTTTCATCACAAACTTGACTTCATCAATAGTAAATATAATCTTCAACTATCTGTTGATAGGTGGAAATTTCGGCTTCCCGGCTCTTGGCATATACGGGGCCGCCATAGCCACTGTTTTCGGTACTTTTGTCGCAATGGTCATGAGTATAAGATCTCTTTTCCATGAAACAAGCTTTATAGCTGTAAAATTCATAATAAAAGAAAAAATCCGTTACAGCTTGGAGGCTGCAAAATCAATAATAAGCCTCGGCATAAATATGTTCTTTGAAAATATTGCCATGAGAATAGGCTTTCTTGCTACAGCTCTTACAGCCGCAAAACTCGGCACCGATGCCTTCGCAGCTCACAACGCCGGCATGAACATACTAAGCTTGGGATTTTCCTTCGGCGACGGTATGCAGGTAGCAGCTGTCGCCCTTACAGGAATGGCTCTTGGTGAGAAAAATCCCGAAGAAGCCGTTAAACTTGGAAAAATTTGCCAAAGGATAGGGCTTTTCATATCTATAGGGCTTTCCCTTTTCCTTTTCATATTCGGAAGGGAAATAATGGAAATATTCTTCAAAAACGACCTTGCAGTCATAGATATGGGTATGCTGATTTTAAAATTTATCATGCTTATAGTACTATTACAAATATCACAAATAATCTACGGCGGCTGTTTACGTTCCGGTGGAGATGTAAAATACACCTTGCTTACAGGAATAATTTCCGTAACTTTTATAAGAAGTGCCGTTACCATAATCTTGGTAAATGTCTTTAATATGGGGCTATTAGGCATATGGATTGGTGTATTGTCAGATCAATTTTCAAGATATATGTTCTTGAGTACAAGGTTCAGAACAGGTTCCTGGACAAAAATAAAAATTTAAATTTCTACAATAAATGGCATCGGAAAATTATTCCAATGCCATTTATTCTATCTTTCCAATTAAAATTTAATTTTAGTAAAAAATATTATTCAATACCTAAATATCTCTTAATTTCTTCAATCTGCCTAAGTCCGTCATTTAATCCGAGAAAATAAAGGTCTCCAAGCTTTTCAACATCACTCTCGAGCCTTCCTACACCGACCCTTTCAGATGGGGCTATAACATAAACCCTTCCCTCATCTTCAAGTTCATCTATCCGATCACACTGCAGATTATAGTTTAAATCACTTTCCGACAAAGATTTTAGGAAATCGGGATATTTCCTATAAAACTTTTTAGCAAGCCTTCCTATTCCTTTAATAGGCTTTCTAAAACCTCTTTCCCTTGTCTTTATTATTATAATTTTTTCAAAACCTTCATCCAATGCCCATTGGTATGCTATCTTGCAAGAACATCCCCCATCTAAACTCGGTGTCCCTCCCACATCAACCATTGGTGACAATAAAGGTAAAGATGCCGAAGCTTTTACCGCCTCAAATATATAATCGGTTTTGCCCTTTTCATAATATTGGGTCCTGCCGGTCAAACAATTCGTAGTCACTGCTACAAAACGCCTTTGCGGATCAAAAAATCTCTTACTGTCAAAAGGCTCTATTTCATCATAAGTTTCTAACAGAAAATCGAGATTTATAAGGCTGAAGCTCCTTCTAAGAGCCTTAAATCCTATATATTCCGAGCAATGTCTATATTTCAAAGTTGCTCTGGCTGACCTTCCTATCTGACCTGAAACATAATTTGTAGAAGCAAGGGCTCCTGCACTCACGCCTATAACAGTCCTTAAATTTATATCATTCAACATAAGGGCATCAAGAACCCCTTGATTGTATGATCCTCTAAAACCCCCTCCCTCGACTACAAGACATCCTTCAATAAGCTTATCGGAGGTTTTACCATCCGGTATTTCATTCAACCTTGAATAAACAGGTTTACCTATTCCTAATTTCATATCTCACACACTCACTTTATATTTCTTGTCTTTATAAATAATCTTACTATAAATATTGTCCCTCTAAAGGTAAGTTCTATTGCCATAGCCATCCAAATTCCTTTAAGTGAATAGCTTTTTACCAATAAAAGAGCCAAAGGTATACGGACAAACCACATACTTACAAGGTTCATTATACCCGGAACAAGAGTATCTCCATATCCCCTGAAAATCCCCGATATTACTATTGAAGCCGCAAACATGGGTTCAGCTAAGACCTCTATTCTAAGGATGCTCGAACCGAGTGCTATAACTTCAGGACTCGGTGATAAAAATCCTATGATATTCGGTGCAAATATAAACATGACCAATCCCATGAAAGACATAAGCAGCATGCCGAGCCCCAGGGTCAACCAAGCCAAACTTTTTGCCGTTTTTTCCTGCCTTGCACCGAGGCTTTGCCCTATAATTGTAGTTGAAGCGGCTCCAATCCCGTAACCGGGCATATAGGCTATACCCTCGGCAGTAATAGCAAAAGAATTTGCCGCTATAGCCGCCGTACCCAAAGGGGCAACCATCTTTGTTATGCTGATCTGAGCGCTTGTCATCACCATAGTTTCAAGGGCGACCGGTATTGAAATCTTAAAAGATTTCTTGAGT
>JAEXBH010000160.1 GCA_023394215.1 Bacillota bacterium
CTACTGTATGATTCGAGAGGGTTTACCCCGTCTATATCTTCACTATAAAGTGGCAAATCCCCTATTTCAACAATCCTTCCCTCGTAACCGTCAGGAAGCAGGGAAAGAATAGTTTCCGCAAGTAGTCTGTTAATAGAAGCTTTCCTCAAACTCCCCACTAAAACTCCAATTTTCTTTGTCATAATTTTTCTCCTTATAATTAATTTTTCTCTACGATACTCTTATACCCATAAGAAAAAAAATTATAACTAATTAGAGATGTTTTTTAATCCTATCCCAACTTAAAAACTATACCCAACAAGGCACATGAGACTATAATCAAAATAGGGTGAGGGTTAAACTTTTTATATATGAAATAAATAACCGCAACCAAACCTATATTCACATAATTAAATAAATCTACTATGTTTTTACTTACATTAAAAGCATCCACCTTGGCAAGTGTAAGTAAAAATATGGTCATGCAGGCGGACATTATAAAGCCTACAACTGCCGGTCTTATACCATAAAAAACATCCTTTACCAGTTGGGATTCTTTAAACTTATCAAGCATCTTTGCAACCATGATTATGACTATTATCGACGGAGCGACCAAAGACATTGTGGTCACAATTCCTCCCAAAACTCCATCTACAAGAAAACCCGTATAGGTTGCCATATTTATGCCCATAGGTCCAGGTGTGCTCTCAGAAACGGCTATCATGGTCGCAAGCATACTTTCAGAAAACCAGCCATATTTGCTTATCATTTCCTGTAAAAAAGGGATGGTGGCAAGTCCTCCACCCACTGCGAAAAGACCGGTCTTAAAAAATTCAAATAAAAGAACAAAAAAATTACTCATTTTTATCTCCTTTCAACCTCTTAATCCTTGATATAATCACACCAAGAAGGGCATAAGCCACAACTAAAACTACTGTGGAAATATTGGTGAAATAAGCTAAAGCAAAGGATGATGCAAATATGATTCCGCCTATTATATCTGTGACGCTTCCCTTCAAAAGCTTAAGAATTGATGAAATCATAAGAACGCAGACTCCTATCCTTACACCGCCAAGGGCATTTTGTACTATCTCAAGCGACGCAAAATTTGTAAGTATGCCGGCAATTATACTTATGATTATTATGGACGGTGTCACTACGCCGAGAGTGGCAAATACACCTCCTAAAATTCCCTTTATCTTATAGCCTATAAAAGTGGATGTATTTACAGCTATTACTCCCGGTGTTACCTGCCCTATGGCAAAATAATCAAGGACTTCTTCGTTTGTCGCCCATTGCTTCTTTTCAATTATTTCCTTTTCAAGCATGGGAAGCATGGCATAGCCACCGCCGAAAGTAAATAAGCCTATCTTAAAAAAAGATATAAACAAATCAATATATGTACTCATAGTAGCTCCTTTCAAAATTACACTACTATTCTACCACTAATAAAGTAAGAAACAAATAAATATGGCAGGAGGTCGGAAACTGTTCACATCAAAGACTTGCCTAAATAACAAGCTCAGTGAAAAGCCGTCGATATCCTGCCATATTCAAAATTTATCTTTTAAATTTCCATTTCCAATAAAGCCATTCCCAAGGCTTTTCCGTGTTTATCCAAGGCTAAGGAACGAGTTACGCCTCCGCCCAAGGTCTTATCAAGCACAAAATTCAAAGAAGCCAATGTGTCTATCTCGTATCTCACTACCTGACCCTTACAGATCTCTTTGAAGTATTCTTTCACCCTTTGGGCTGTCACTTTTTCCTTCAAAAGAGCATAATCCTCGTTTTTGAATGCTATCAGAGAAATATTTGATATATCTCCCTTGTCACCTGTTCTTGAGTGGGCTATTTCCTTCAACTTCATCTTATACCTCCAAATATCTTACTTGCGGATTTACATCAGCTCTCGGAACAAAAATCGAACAAATTGAAATTACTTCACTTACCTTTTTTTCAGCTCCGCCTCCGCCTGCAGGTCCGTTTGTATAAAGGGCTTCCACTTCATTTCCTATTAATGCAGCATTTGCCCTATCCTTTGTACGTCCTGCAAAACGAACCCTTATTTCAGGAAATACATCAGGAGAATACATGCTGCTTATTTCACTCTTATATAAGGAGTTAAAACCTATATAGTCCACCCTGTATTCTTCCATTTGACAACCTATCAAATCCAGTCTCTTCTTAACTATATCAGCCGCAAGCTCCGCTCTTGCCATTGAATTCATGCCGCCATAGGATATTGCCCCTTCACCTATAAAGCAATCCCTATACCCTATTGAAACCTTAAGGCTTTCCGGTTTTCCATGGCTTGTAGCCCCCTTTACCCTAACTACATCTTTTGCAACTTCTTCAAATACAACTTTTGAAAAATCCGCAACCGTATCCGGTGTCAAATATTTAGACGGGTCATGTATTTCATAAATCATTTGTTCCTTGCAGGTATCCGCATTTACAAGTCCTCCGGAACCTTCAACTTTGGTTACGATAAATTCTCCATCTTCAGAAACTTCAACAAGAGGAAAGCCCAAAACATCCAATCCCGGCACATCCTTATAGCCCGGATCGGCATAGTATCCGCCTGTAACTTGTCCTCCGCATTCAAGCAGGTGACCTGCAAGCGTAGCTTGACCCATCTGAACCGGATTATCATCTATATTCCATCCGAATTCAAACATCAAAGGCGCAATTGTCAATGCGGGATCCGATACACGCCCGGTAATTTTAAGGTCGGCTCCGTTTTGCAAAGCCTCCAAAATCCCTTCGCTACCCAAGTATACATTGGCTGAAATAATATCTTTTTCTTTCTCTTTTAAGGCAATACCTAATTCTAAGACATTTTCAGCGTAATATTTCGGAAGATTTTCATAAATATCATCCCCGTCAACAGCCGCAATCTTAAGCCCGAAAATTCCCAGTTCTTTAGCTAATTGGGCAGTTCTTTCCGCTGCGGCCTGAGGATTTGCAGAACCCATATTTGTAATAACCTTCACGCCTCGTTCCTTAACCAAGGGTAAAATTTTTCTCATTCTATGATCTAACAGTTGATTGTAACCCTTTGTAGGGTCCTTTAACTTATCCTGCTGTCCTATAGCAATTGTCCTTTCAGCAAGACATTCAAAGATTATATAATCAAGATCGCCCTTTTCCATAAGTTCCACTGCCGGTTCAAGACGATCTCCGGCATATCCGGCACCACTGCCTATACGAATTTTTTTCATATCTTCTCCTTAATTTTTCAAAAACACCTATAAATCATAGGGAAATTTTTCCTAAAACCACAGCCACTACAAGCATAACTATTGTTGCTAAAAAGGCATAAGGTATAGTTTTCTTTTGATGTTCTCCCAAGTCTATTCCGGCTAAACCTGTTAATAAGAATGTAGCTCCGGTCAAAGGGCTGATCGGAAAACCGGTTGTCATTTGACCTATAATGGAAGCACGTCCTACCATTACAGGATCAAGCCCGAATGAAGAAACTGCCGAATACAATACAGGCAAGATTCCATAATAATATGAATCCGGATCAAATACCAAACTCAAAGGCATTGAAAGCACCCCTGTAATTAGAGGAATCTTTGTCCCAAGACCTGTAGGTATTATACTAACCATAGCTTGAGCCATGGCATCAAGCATACCGGAACCCTTTACTATACCGGTAAATGAACCTGCAGCAAAAAGCATACTTGCCATCATAAGAGCTGATGGAGCGTGTTTATCAACAACCTTTCTTTGTGTTGCTTGGTTAGGATAGTTAACAATCAATGCGACTGCCGTTGCTATCATAAAAGCTACAGCCGGAGCTAAAATTGAAGAAATCATAAGGGCTATTACGGCAACAATCAATAAGATATTAAATACAAAAAGTTTAGGCCTCTTTAATTCACTATCTTTTTCTTCCTTAGTGCTATAGGCCCCCTTTTCTTCTTGAACCGAGCCCTCTTTGGCTAAACGAACTTTTTCCTTTTTGCCAAGATAAACAGCCACCAACAATATAAATACTATACCTGCTATTAAAGACGGTATCATGGGTATAAACATTTCCTGAACGCTTGAGCTCAAAGATGTGATTGCCCTAAGTGTAGGCCCTCCCCAAGGAAGCATATTCATAACCCCTGCCCCAAGAGCCGTAAGGGTCGCCAAAACCCATCTTTTCATACCAAGTTCATCATAAAGAGGCAACATTGCCGGTACAACTATCAAAAAGGTTACCGCTCCCGAACCG
>JAEXBH010000201.1 GCA_023394215.1 Bacillota bacterium
TTTGTACTTCCCGCAACCACTTTGTATTCATCAGCTTTTAATTCCTTACCGTTTAACATAAGTTTTGAAAATTTTTCAAAAGGTCCGTCAAAAACAAATGTCAAACTTCCATCCTCAGATTTTTCAAAATCAAACTTTTCAGAAAGCTTAACTTTATCTGAAAGTATAGCCTTTATAAGGGCATATGTGTACTTATCTTCTTCATTTTTAGGAACAACCGGTTTTTCTTCTTTAGGTTTACCTTCTTCAGGATCTTGAATTTTAGGATCCTGTCCGGGCTTTTTTTCATCAACAGGAGCTTCCTTCCAGGATAAACCTTCAGGTTCTCCCTTTCCTCCAACTGCACTTAACTTTTTAGCTTTAAACTTAACAGTCTTTTCTATAGAATCTCCACCTGCGCCCTTTCCACTAAGGATTACATTACCAAAGCCGTTTCCTCCGACTGCATTTATCTCATCTACATCTATTTCTCCGCTTCCGGCAATGCCTGAACCTCCCTTAGCTTGAGAAGTTGCACTGTTACCGCCTTTTGCGTTTATTATAGCTTTTCCGCTTATCTTGCCGCCATTAAGCTTTATTCCGTGTCCACCCTGCAAAGCATAAGGTAAAAGAGGATCTCCACCGCCTATTGCTGTTAATATGCCGCCTTCTTCCAAGCTTACACTTCCATTTACCGTAAGGGCGACTTGACCAATCTTTGAAGCATCTCCATATGAGCCTTTAATTACATTTTTACCCTTAAAACTCACATTTCCGTTTACCGTAACCACTGAAGCCGGATATGGATTTGTATAGTTTCCGTCAGTTAAACTGTTCGCATTGGACTTTATTTCGGCATCTTCCAAAATACTACCGTCATTCAAAGTAAGCGAACTTACAAGACTTCCACTATTTTTCATAGAAAAAGTTCCACCATTTACTTCAATCGGACCATACGATACCGAATCATCAAGAGTCAATTTAGCACCCTTTTCAACTACCAACTTAACACTGCTTAAAATCTTCATATTTACAAATGTCAAATCGGCTCCTTCCGGAATAACTATAACGTCTGTTGCTGTAGACTTATTATTTCCTATTTGTCCATATAAACCTGACTCATTTGAACCGTAAATTTTTTTCAAATGATTTGGAATAGTTGCTCCGCCACTTGTGTTTTGCATTTTCCAAGGAGCCATCATCCAGTATTGTAAATCCGGTTTAAGCTCAGCAAGTCTCTCTTTAAAAGAAACATTCAAATCAAATACATTAAAACTTACTGCATTACTTTCAGCTTCCCTACCGCCTTGACTTACAAGAGCTGATACAGAATACTGTCCCGGCTTACTCAACTTACCTGAAAGGGCAACAGTTCCTATAAGTTCAACTGCCCTTAATTCATTGGTATCTGGATTAAATTTGAAACTTAACTTCGTATCCGGATTTTTTACAGCAAAATCTTTATACTTTTGCCATTCTCCTTGACCCTCTTTAACAAGTATTTCCAAAGCCTTATTGCTTGAACTTATCCTACCCCCGCTGCTGGCTGAAGATACGGCATCAACACTCGAAATCTCTTGTCCCACAGCTAAATCAAGCAGCTTTCCGTCAAGCTTAACTTCTATTTTCTCATTTACCTTTAGAGTAATTTCCTTCTCAACTAAATCTTTAGCTACTCCATCTTCCTTGGTGCTCTCCAAGCTTGCCTTTATTGTATATGTAGTTGCTTGACTCGGACTTCCTGAAATCTTTATACCCTCATCTGTCCACTCAGCCTTCACACCCGCATCACTCGGACTTACTTCAACCTTTTTTGTAGCTTCTTCCTTTTTTGTTCCACCAAAAGTTACATTTACAAGATTTTCAAAGCTCTTACCCTTCACTCTCGGATCCAAAGTTTCTGTAGACAAGCCCATTGAAAGAGGCATAAATTCTGCTGTAGAAGCAGGCGTACCTATATTTTTAGGCTTTTCAGTTCCTATATATTCTGAGGTCCCGTTATCTTTGATTTCTCCGGTTACAAATTTTACATTCTCAAATATTGCTTTACCGTTGTTTTCAAGAGTATTTGAAAAATCAACATTTTTAAATCTTACTGTTGCACCTTTTTCAATTACTACCTTGGCACCGCCTTCTTGCTTAAGTTTAAAGAAATTTATATTTTCAACTTCTATATTTGTTCCTTCTTTAAAAGTTATTATATTTTCAGCTATCCATCCAATTTCTGCTCTTTCAATTTGATTAGTACCCCATTTTTTTTGACTACTATACAACTTAGTAAAATTAGGTGTAATATTTACATTACCTGCGTCAGAAACTCTTGTTGATATCTCTATTACTGTTTTCCCTTCCTTTGTAGCCGCATCAACTGCCTTGTTCAAGCTTCTATATTCTGATGAAGTATACTTATAAACCTTATCAGCATCCCCATCCGCTCTAACCGAAAAAGTAGGAAAAATCATTGCAAACAACAAAAGTCCCGTAAGTAAAATCCTACTCTTACCTCTTATTCCTTTTCTTATCATCCTTAAATCCTTTCTTAATAAGAATATTTTGTATGCTAAGCAATAAAATAATTAATTAGTCATAACTAACATACATAATTAGTATAAGCTAACCATTTTCATTTGTCAATAATTATATAACGAAGTATAAATCATAACCTCCCGCTCAACCGATAATTTACTATGCTCCATACTTCTTTCATCTATAGTCTTGTCTAAAGCGTTAATCATAATTAAGCCCTGAAAATGTTGTTACACCATATTTCCGATCCGTTTTCTATTTCTCAAAATAATATCTTACTTTCTCTTATCCTTTAGTTTTTAATAAAAAAGAAGGACTTCTACACTTTGGTGTAAATAGTCCTCCGATTACAACAATGAAAATCTTCCTTGTTGTATGCTCTTTATTCAATTTTTGCTTTTGATTACTTAAAAGTATTTACTATTTTTTACTTTTAAAATCTCCCATTCCATACTACAAATTTATATAGCTTCTTCTCTCCTCTTCAATCCAAGAATTACAAGAAGTGTCCCTGACAACAATAGAAGTCCGGCATATACTCCTACATTGGATGAATCACCTGTTTTCGGTAGTTTAGGAGTATCCTTAGTATTAGTTATAATATATCCATCCCTTGCATTACCTGTTATTGTCGTTGTATAACCATTTACCCTTTCTTCATCAATAGTATAGGTGATTTCTTTACCATCCCTGTATTGAGCAAGGTCTTTGAAAATGTATTGCCAGTTGTTATCTTTGGATAGTTTCTGACTGTCTATCTTCTTACCATCGGCATAAAGATTAACCATGATACTGTCTATCGGAGTTCCGACCCATTTCTTTGTGACAGGAACGGATACTTTACCTGTAATGGTATTAATAACGGTAAAGCCATCTTTAGCTGTACCTGAGATACCTGTTGTGTATCCGTCAATTTTGATTTCCTCAATAGTATAGACAATCTCATGACCGTCATTCTCATCATATTTTGGAAGATCTTTGAAGATATGCTTCCAATCCGTAGCAGCAGTTAGGGTAGCTGTTTCTTTTTCTTTGTTGTCCGCAAAAAGTTTTACTTCTACCTTGTCTGTCGGTTTACCTACCCACTGTTTCATCACCGGTACAGATACCTTTTCGGTATTTGTATTCTTTACAGTAAATCCTGTGGTCATATCTCCTGTGATTTCAGACTTATAATTTTCAATAGCATCTTCCTTGATAGTGTATTTGATTTCTGTACCGTCTGCTTTGAATTTACGCAGATTGTCAAATGTAACTCTCCAACCATTCAAAGCATTTAGTGTAGCACTTTCTCCGGTATCTGCATCGTCTGCATAAAGATGAACAGTAACAAAGTCCTTTACAGGTCCTATCCATTTCTTTTCTATGGATATAGAAGTTACGACAGGTTTATTCTTAACTGTTTTTAGTACTGTTTTATCCGTACCGAAATCAGCCGGAGTAACAGGTATTTCAGTTGCGTCAAGGATATATCCTTTAGGTGCTTCTATTTCTTTAAGCGTGTAATTATCTTTTAATAATCCACCAAGACTACCATTTCCCACTTCGTCTGTAATAATTTCTCCAACTTTTGCCTTTGTAGAATTTCTAATTACTTCAAATTTTGCTCCTGATAAATTGGTGCCGTCTTCACTTTCCTTATGAATCTTTATAGTGTAGTTATATCCATTTGCTTCGCCACCGGATTGTTGATAAAGAGCCATCGTCAATGTATTTAATAATTGTTGACTGTTCGTTTCTCCAACAATTCTATTTTTAATTACTTCCTGATTTACAGGCGTATATCCCAGTTTTACATCATACTTGATGATGTAACCTTCGCCTTGAATATTATCAAACTGAACGGTAAAGCTATTTCCATTATAAGTAAGAGGAAACTGATTGGTTACATCGGTCTCATTTTCCAGAATATAGTATCCTCCACCATCAGGAAGCTTCCATTTGCCTTTTTTTATCTCAACACTTTCCTTAATGTAAGAAACAGATTCAGACTCAAGCGTATCTGTCACTTTAATGTACGGGAAAATACCGCCTTTTGCATTTACACGAATCCTACAATGCACAATAGTAGGATCATCCTTATCAAAATAACTCCACTTTCCAAGTGCTTCATCCGGATTGTCACCGATTATCCCTGTATAATCGAAATCCAAATTAAAGATTGTAGAATTGCCCATATCAACAGCAAGATGTAATGTCTGAGCCTGTTTTACAACTTTGTTATCAACAATTACCGTAACATGAAGTGAACCACTTACATCGGAATGTTCTTCCGAATATTTTGTATAAGTTAAAGTTATTGTTTTAGTATCAGGGTCTACTACCGCATTAGCTATGACCTCTCCACCCGTATTTTTAATCGGAAAGGTTTCACCTTTATAAACTGCAAGCTCATTTGGAATTTGAATAACAGTTCTATCGCCTTCCTTTACCGTATTGTTAGGCAGCGAAAAATCAGCTACCAACTGCATTTGTTGTGATTCACCAATGGTTTGAATAGGTGTTGTCAAATCTGCTTTTGTCAGTTTAATGCTTTTGATGACATTATTATGTAGGTTTCCTTCTGCAAAAACAGTAGTAGATGGTGTAAATACTTGAAACAATAAAGCAACCATCATTGTCACAACCATAAATTTGCTTTTTAATCTTATCTTCAATTTTGTTTCCCCCTTATTTATATTTTAGAATATTCATATACCTTTACTTTGGAATCTGCTCATATAAAATTCCCTACTAAACTTTATGATTGTTCGGAACATAAAGTAGACTTTACATGCCACTTTATGTTACAATTGCTACAGTGGAATTTCTGTGATTACATTGGGGTTTTTAAGCTTATTCGAGCTTTTTGTTGTTCTACCGATTATCTATATTTTCGGTGTAAACAAAAGTCTACATTTATTACCACCTTATGAATAGTAAATGCTTGAAAAAATCTTGTACTTATCATTTTTCTGTCATTTGTAATTTTTTATTACTTATAATCTTTTTCCTTTAACCATTTTGCCATTAAGGTGTGACTGATTCCCAAAATTTTTGCTCCCTGCCTTATACTAATTTCTTTATTTTTCCATCTATCTGCCAATTCATGAAATTCCTTTGGTATTTCTTTTTTATTTCTGCCGAATTTTACCCCTCGCTTTTTTGCTTCCTTTATCCCTTCCATCTGTCGTTGGTAAGTGTTTTCTCTTTCTATTTGTGCCACATAAGACAGTATTTGTAGAACTATATCGGCTATGAATTTCCCCGTTAAATCACAGGTCTTTGCTCTGGTATCAAGAAGAGGAAAGTCCAATACAATAATTTCCACATTTTTTTCCTTAGTGATTAGATTCCATTCTTGAAT
>JAEXBH010000206.1 GCA_023394215.1 Bacillota bacterium
TTAAAGTTTGAGGGGCAAATCCCATTGCTACTATAACTAAATCCGCCTTAAACCTGTTTTTATCAGTTAAAACAGCCCTTACCCGACCGTTTTCAAGCTCAAATCCCATAAAAGCATTTCCGGGCATAAAAGAAACTCCGCTTTCAAGAAGAGCTTCACTTATCCTGTTTGAAATTTCCACATCATAGATGTCTTTCATTATCTGCTGAGATCTTTGAATTATTACAAGCTTTTTGCCTAAACGACTTAGTTCATCCGCCACTTCAATAGAAATAAAGCCCGCTCCGACTATTACAATGTCCTCACAAAATTCCAAGTCCTTCTTTAACTTTTCAACTTCCCTAAGCCTTGTGACAGTATATACATTCTCAGCATCTATGCCTTCCACATTTGGCAAAACAGGCCTTGCACCGCTTGCTATAGCCAATTTATCATAGGTCCTTGTAAAAACACTTTCATCTTCAAGATTTTTAATTTTTACTTCTTTCTTGAAAAAATCAACAGATAAGACCTCATGCTTTATTAAAACTTCTATTCCTGCTTTTCTCGTATCCTCAACAGACCTTACCATCATCCTGTTTCCGTCTTCAAACTGTCCGCCCAAATAAAAAGGTAAGCCGCATGCTCCGAATGATAAATAATCTTCCTTTTCTATAATAGTAACATTTGCTGCCAGATTTGTCCTCTTTGCCTTAGCAGCTATGGAAGCTCCTGCAGCTATGCCGCCTATAACCAATATATCCATACTTCCTCCTAATAAAAACCTTCCTACATTAACCCCTCTATAAGAATTTTAAAAGCAAGCAACAATAAAATAATCGCCCCTGCTATAGATGCCATTTTCTCATTCTTCTCCCCTATGGATCTGCCTGCAAAAACTCCGATAAAGGACATGATAAATGTTACCGCCCCTATTATGACAGCCGGAGACAATATATCTGTCTTTACCAAAGCTATGGATACTCCTACAGCCAAAGCATCTATACTTGTAGCAAGAGCCTGTAAAAACATGGACTTCTTTTCTCTCTTACAACCGTCTCCTTCTTCCACCTCCGTCAAAGCTTCCTTCAACATAGAAAGCCCTATAAGGCATAATAGGAAAAAGGCTATCCAGTGATCAAATTTGTCTATAGCCTTCAAAAACCTCATACCTAAAAAATAACCTGCCGCAGTCATAAGAGCTTGAGCAAGGCCGAACCACAAACCTGCCTCAACAGCCTCTTTTATCTTATCTCTTGCAAAAAGTCCCTTGCATATGGATACCGCAAAGGCATCCATGGATAAGGCCAGCCCAAGAAATAACTGTTCAATAATTCCCATTCTCCCTCCAATATGTAATATATATACCTATATTGCAAGATATATATAGTATGTTCCTAAAATAAAGATTAAAAAACCGAGTATTTTTTCGGCTCCCTTGCCGAATTTTTCGAGTGTATTTATAAAAGTAACCGATGAACCTACTATTATATTAATAATGGAATAGCCTATTGCAAAAAAGACAAATAAAACTATTACCCAAGGCAGGCTGACAGAAGCTGTCGCCAGCATTGTCATAAGGGCTATCATAACCGGTGTTGCACAGGCGGATGAAAAAAAGCCAGCAAATATACCGGTTATAAAGGCTCCCAAATATCCCTTTAATTTGGATTTATTTATCAAAGTGCTTGGATGAATAAAATAATAAATTCCCCAAACCTGTATAGCCATCATTATCATAAAAATCCCAAGCAAAAGATACAGCCAGGCACTTACCTGTCCTATCAAACGCCCAAGAAGGGCTGAAACTATACCTATTAGAATAAAAGTAAGGCTCAGACCCAAAGAAAAAACTAAGGACAGCTTAAAATTTAATTTCCAGTCCTTACTTCCGTTTCCTCCTACATAAGCTATTATAAGAGGCATTGAAGAAATGGAACATGGCGTTAAAGAAGTCAAAATCCCTGCAAATAAAGCCAAAATGGGGCCAGATATAGTCCCTTGTCTAAGTAACCACGATAGATTAGTTAATATATCATTTAACATTTGCTATCACATCCTCTATAACTTTTTCAAATACATCTTCTTTCAAAAGTCCAAAGGACATCATTAAATCTATGGTCTTAGCTCCTTTTTTTGAGAAGGGATAAAAACTGTTTGCCTTTAAGTCCTCATTGGGCATATAAGCTGAACCGTCCCCCATCCTGTACATTATAGCGGGTACTCCCTGAATGGGATACTGCCTTGCCACATTAGCTAAATCCTCAGCATCAAGATACATCATATTAATTTTATCCTTATACTTTTCGGCAAATTTTTCAAAATATGGACGCATCTGAGCACAATAAACACAATTTTTTGTCCCGAACATTATAATCTGAGGCTTGGAATCTTCAAGTATTTTCTTAAATTCTTCCTCAGACTTTATGATAAATTCTTCCTTATATCTCCCGGACTCAGATTCTTTAGCAACCTTGGGCAAGTCTGAAATCTTAGGTTCAACAGACTTTACATCTGCTTTCTTGTCCACTTCGACAGACTCTCCTGACTTAATATTTTCCTCTATTTTAACAGTCTCGCCATCCTTCTTTTCATTTCTTGTCTTGATAAATTTGAAGGATAAGGCCAATGCCAAAGCAACTACAAATATAGATAATATTTTTAATAATTTTCCTTTCATATCTTCCTCCATATTTGAATAGTATACCCTATTTTAAAATAATTTATCAAATAAAAAGTTTCAAAATTCTATGAGTCCTCAACTACTTAATCCTGTAATAATATACCATTTTAATAAAGTCACTTTTATTCAATTTATAATTTTTTACTATCAGCTTTACAAAAAGCAAATCCTTTTATAAATTAATAATTTACAAAAGGATTTTAATTTTTCTATTTTAAATTGTAAATTTAAATGCTCTTTAATGTAAATAATTTTAAGATTTTTCGTCTAATATTCAGCCAAAATAGACTCCAGGTGAAGCATCAAAAAATCCTTCTCCTGATCAGGGAAATCAAAACCGTAATCATTCATAATTTTAACGGCCAACTTTGAAGCCTTAACTATATTTTCATTTTGCATAATCTGATCTTTTACATAATCATCTATGGCTTGCAATTTTTCACCGTTATTTACCTTTTTAACAGTCCTTGCTATATGGGTAATAAGCATTTCAAGTCTTGAAGCTTCCAGCCCTTCTTCGACAAGATCTTGATATATCTTCAGC
>JAEXBH010000209.1 GCA_023394215.1 Bacillota bacterium
AATAAAAGTCCACAAAATACAAATGCCAAAGGATATCCAAAATCAAACACCTGCAAGTTTACAAAAACTTTTCCTAAACTTCCTTACATTTGTAACTTAAATACCAGTAATTTTAATTTTGTCATAATTTATTGCCACTATAAGATAATCTTATGGTAGAATAATGATATATTTAATAATATTTTTAGGAGACAATTATGAAATTAGGAATCGTTGGATTGCCGAATGTAGGTAAATCCACACTTTTTAATGCAATTACAAAAGCAGGTGCAGAATCCGCCAACTATCCGTTCACAACCATAGAACCCAATGTAGGTCTTGTTGACGTTCCGGATGAAAGATTGAATGTACTTGCCCAATACAATAAATCAAAAAAAATAGTTCCGGCCTTTATAGAATTTTATGATATAGCCGGTCTTGTAAGAGGTGCCAGCAAGGGCGAAGGTCTGGGAAACAAGTTCCTTGCGAATATAAGAGAATCCGAAGCAATAGTTGAAGTGCTTAGATGCTTTGAAGATTCAAATATTACCCATGTAGACGGAAATGTAGATCCCCTAAGGGATATAGAAACCATAAATCTTGAGCTTATACTTTCAGATATGGAATTGGTGGAAAAATCTCTTAATAGGGTAAGAAAGGCCCTTAAGGGAGATAAAAATCTTGCTGTAGAAGTAAATTTACTGGAGAAATTACTTGATACCCTTTCACAGGGAAAGAGTGCAAGGGTTCTTGATTTAAATGATGAAGAAAGAAAAATCCTAAGATCCTATCAACTTCTTTCAACAAAACCTATAATCTACGTAGCCAATGTTTCTGAAACGGACGCCCAAAACGATGGCGCCAACAACCCTTGGGTTGAAAAAATCAGGGAATTCGCCCTTACGGAAAATGCAAAAGTCGTTGTAATTTCCGCCCAAATAGAAGCTGAAATATCAAGCCTTGACGAATCTGAAAAACTTGAATACCTAAATATGATGGGACTTGAAAAATCAGGACTTGATAAGCTTATAGTTGCAAGCTATGACCTGCTTGGACTTGTATCCTTTATCACAACAGGCGAAATGGAAACCAAGGCTTGGACCATAAAAAAAGATACTAAAGCCGTAGATGCAGCGGGAAAAATTCACTCTGATATAGCCAGGGGATTCATAAGAGCCGAAGTGATCTCCTACAATGACCTACTTGAAAATGAAGGATCCATGACCAAAGCCAAAGAAAAAGGCAGGGTTCGCCTTGAAGGTAAAGATTATTTAATGAAAGATGGAGATATAGTGCATTTCAGGTTTAATGTTTAATGCAAAAAATAGGGGCTGATTTCAGTAAATACTGAAACAAGCCCCTTTTCTATTTTTTTAACAAATATTAATGATATAATAATCTTATACATCACAAACAAAGGAGAATCTAAATATGACTGATAAATTTACACCTCTTGATGAATCTTTCACCTATTCATATGAAGATAGAAGAAGATATATTTACTTCAGGCTTATAGTCGGGATTACAGCCTACATAGCAGTTTCAAATATTATAGTCTATATAATTTCAAAATTTATAAAGGATACAGCTATAATAATGATACTGGCGTCTACTATAGCCTTACTTATATCATCAAAGATAATCCCAAATCCGGGGTTTAAAGGCTTAATCACTTATAAAAAAGAAGATGCCGGCATCTCCAAAGTCCTTATTCTTGTCGGTTATATGTTTGTTTTTTCATTAGTTTTCGGACTTATTTCAAATTATTTGTTGGACTTTTTTAAGAATAATTTTGATATCATAAACTTCAATGTTACCGAATATATAGTTGCCGGCATGAATGCCCCTATGTTCATCTATGCAATTTTCCTCGGCCCATTTTTTGAAGAATATCTGTTTAGGGGTCTGATTGCTCAAAATTTAGCTGAATATAATAAGCTTGCCGCAATCATTTTTTCAGCCCTTTCCTTTGCATTGTTTCATCAAAATCTGCAACAAACAGTTTCAGTTTTAGGTATGGGCTTCCTTATTTCATATGTAGGTATAAATTATTCTTGGAAACTGTCATTTTTACTCCATATCATTAATAATATATATGCAACTACCGTTTTCCATATAACTCTTGGATTGGGGAAATATTATTTACTATTGACACTTATGGGTTCAATAGTAATCGCCTTCATAGTGGCAGCCCTTGTAAATTTTGTGAAATCAGGATGGAAAAACTTCAAAAACAACCTTGACTACGGCTATAGGAGCAAAGAAAATTTCAAGAAATTTTTTACCTATCCGCCAACAGTGATATTTTTATTGGTAATGGTTCTTATACTCATACTTTCAACCTTAAATATGAGACTTTAAAAAATAGAATGCTAAAAGGGTGTATCCGTATGAAACATTTCCGATACACCCTTATTTAAAATTTTCATTTTATAAGCTTTTTTTAATTTCTAATCTGCTTTTTAAACTATCAAAAAATTTAAACAATTTTTCTTTTTCGTTCGGCCATATCTTCCCTACCCTGTCTATTGCTATTATAAATATCGCAACTGTCGAATAATCTTTAGCGCTTACGATTATTCCGGTCAACTCTAATACTATTAATATCAAATAAAAAACAAAAAGTATCGTCCTTTTGGGCAGGGCAGAAATAAGATCAACACCTATCTTCAAACCCACATAAAATGATTGTGTATACTTCGATGCCTTGTTTACCCTCTTCTCCAAAAACTTTGATATCTTCCCATAACACCAATCCGATGTAATTATCAAAGATTGAACTGTCAAAACAAGCAAGCTGATATTGTCTGCAAATTTTTCATTTACCCCCGATACTCTTGCTATAACATAAACTAAATCACTATTATCTATAAAAAAATAGGCAATAAAATAGACAAATATAAAAGCAACAAAAATTACAAAGATTGAACTTAACAAGCGAAATGGTTTCATATCCCCTCCTATAAATATATTTCCTCCCGAGCAATGTTAGATCAAAAAACAAATATTTTCAAAGCGAAATCCGTTTTTTATTTTACCATAATTTGTCAAAAAATATCCATACATCCCATTTTAAGCACCAAAAAAGGAAGTATCAGTCATTTGCTTTTACTTCCTTATTCTTAAATCACTATAAAAGTCTGACAGATTAAATCCCAAAAGTCTTGGGAGATACATCAACTCCAACCATCTTACAGAATTGAATGCCGAACTTAATAAAATTAAATGCTACTGAGGTAATAAACTTGTCAGTTACTATAAAACCGTCATCTATTGGTTTTTTCAAACAATCATCCAAACCTATCATTCCTTCAAGAGCAACACAAATTTCAAAATTACAATAGGAGTCATAAATTAATACAGCTGTTTTCTTCATTTTTTCTCCTTAATCAATATTAATTTACAACAAGCCTTGGTTTATTTTATTTTTGATTTGTCCAAGGAATCCAAATATTTTTCCAATTTCGGTATAAGGGCTGAAATTGAGCCATCCTCAAAAGGAAGTACCAAGCCTGTTTCTTTTATAAGTCCCTTTGTTCCAAGCTTTCCGCCGATTTTACAAAAATCGATATACTTTTTCCAAGCACTTTCATGATCTTCCATATCTAAAATGAAGAATTGGAAGGCGTTTATTTGTGCTATTGTATAATCAAGATAATAGAAAGGATAGTGGTATACATGAAGTTGCCTTTGCCATCTTGCTCCCGATTCCAAATATTCATTTCCGTCATAATCTATATGAGGCAGATATTTCTTTTCAATTTCCCTATATTTTGCATTTCTTTCTTCAGGAGTAGCCTTCGGGTTATCATAAACATATTCCTGAAACTCGTCTATGCTGGCGCCATAAGGTAAAAATTCCAAGGCTGAAACTACGTGATCATAATAATATTTTTCGGTATCGTCACCAAAGAATAAATGCATCCAAGGATGGGTAAAAAATTCCATAC